>JAKOSX010000272.1 GCA_029776595.1 Bacillota bacterium
CACTTAAGGGAATCCCATAAATAACTTTGACATCTTCTCCCATCAGTTTCAACTCCCGGACAGCCATGCCCACCGTGTACATAATCCGGTTATCCACCCGGGCCTCCATGGCCACGCTGACCGCCGAACCCAGGGCAATGCCCAGATCCACCGTATTGAAGGCGCACGGATGATCGGGATGTTCATTGCGTTCGGCACAATTTTTAAATCCGCATAATCCGCAATATTTCAATCCGACAGCATTCAGCTTGGCGCCTAAAAGCACCATAGCTTCCGCATGTAGGATATTCTCCGCATCCCGCCGGAATCCGGGACGATCCTCCCGGTCGGCCATCTCCACCATCTTTGCGGAAATTTGGCGGATCCCGTCCTTATCAACGATTGCAATAGCCAGATTGTCAATACCTCTGCCTTTGGGCGCAGTCCGAGCTGCCATCGCCATCCTCTCAGCAACCCCCCGGACCGATTGGGCCCTTAAGTCTTCTTCCCTATAAAGTCCCATCGATGACCCCCCTGTTTACCCCATTATCATACTTACTATTGGTAATTAAAGGTAATTGAAATGTAAAATAACGGCATTCATTTCATTCGGCTCAGATCCGGACAATTCCTGTCGGAAATTGAATTTTATGGCTCATACGATACCTTTCTCTTTCAACTCCCGAGCGATGAGGGCCGCCATGACGGTGGCTCCTGTTTCATTGAAATGGGTATTGTCTTCCACGCCTTCCGGGAAGCCGGGGTAAAGGCCGCCAGGCACCTGGACGAAGAATTTCCGGCATTCTTCCAAACCCACCTCGTTATATAACCGCATGGTAATCTCGGTCATATCAATGAGGGGCACTTTCAATTTCCAGGCCAGTTCCCGCATGGCGTCGGTATAAGGATAATGGCTGTTATAAAGCACCCCGTCCCTGACGGAACGGCGGCTCACCGAGGTCAACAGGACCGGTACCGCTTCCTTTTCACGGGCCGTATTCACATAAACGGTCAAATATTCCTGATAAGTCGTAAAAGGATCCGTCCGGCGGTATTCTTCCGGTTTGTTGTCGTTGTGGCCGAATTGTATCAATAAAATGTCATTTTTTTGGATTTCCCGCTTGATAATTTCGAACCAGCCTTCATCGATAAAACTTTTACTGCTCCGTCCTCCCTGGGCCATATTGATAATCCGATACCCTTCGGGCAGAAAGTACGGCAATTGCTGCCCCCATCCCATCTGCGGATATTGATCGCCGGAATAGGTTTTGGCCGTCGAATCCCCGGCAATAAAGATGGTCCGGCGGTTTAAATACTCCAGTGCTTCAGTTGGAATCATGAAATTACCTCCGAACGTAAATATAACATAGAATTATCGCTAATTATTCTACCACTATTCCCATGGCTTTCCAAGTTCAGTCCAAAAAAAAGAGCTCCGCTGGAAGCGGCGCTCTGATATGACGCGTTTATCTTGTTATCCCTGTTTGTCTTTATCCCGGATTTCCACCCGCCGGATTTTACCGCTGATGGTCTTGGGAAGTTCATCGACGAACTCGACAATCCGCGGATATTTATAAGGTGCGGTCACACGTTTCACATGTTCCTGCAATTCCACTTTCAGTTCTTCACTGGGCGCATAGCCACGGGCCAACACGATGGTGGCCTTGACCACCTGTCCGCGGACCTCGTCCGGTACAGCCGTGACAGCACATTCCAAAACGGCCGGATGTTCCATCAGGGCGCTTTCAACCTCGAACGGCCCAATACGGTAACCGGAACTCTTGATGACATCGTCTGTCCGGCCCACAAACCAGAAATAGCCGTCTTCGTCTTTCCATGCCGTATCCCCGGTATGATAGAGGCCGTCATGCCATACGCTTTGAGTCCGTTCCGGATCACGGTAATACCCGTCGAAAATGCCCACCGGCTTTTTCACGTCCGTCCGGATCACGATCTCGCCGATTTCGCCGACCTCGCAGGAACGCCCGTTTTCATCGACGATATCTACCACATATCCCGGCGACGGCCGGCCCATGGAACCGGGCTTCGGCTCCATCCACGGATACGTGGCCAACGTCACGGTGAGCTCCGTTTGGCCATAACCTTCTCGGAGTTTCAGACCGGTTAATTTATAAAATTGGTTATACACTTCCGGATTCAAAGGCTCCCCGGCGACCACGCAATATTCCAGGCTGCTTAAATCATATTGGGAAAAATCTTCCTTGATTAGATACCGGTAAATGGTGGGCGGCGCACAGAACGTCGAAATCCGGTATTTCTCAATCATCTTTAACAGATCTTTGGGGACAAACTTATTAAAATCATAGACGAACACCACCGCACCGGCCAACCATTGGCCATATAGCTTGCCCCAGACCGACTTGGCCCAACCGGTCTCGGAGACGGTCAGGTGCAGTTTGTCTTCCTGAACGCACTGCCAAAACTTTGCCGTCAGGATGTGGCCCAACGGATAGGTGAAATTATGCTGGACCATTTTGGGATATCCGGTGGTCCCGGAAGTGAAGTAAAGCAACATCATATCATCATTGGACGTCATTTCGCTGCCGGTCGGTCTTTCGAAAACATCGGAAGCCTCCTGCAATGCCTTGTCAAAATTGATCCAGCCTTCCCGCTCTCCTCCGACCAGCGCCTTATAAGCCAACACCGGGCACTCCGCCTGGGCTTCATCAATATGTTCCACCACTTCCTCACCGGCATAGGCCACAACCATCTTAATGCTGGCCGCATCGATGCGATAGGTTAAATCTTTCTTCTTCAATAAATGGGTGGCAGGGATGCACACCGCACCGATCTTATGTAAGGCGATAATGCAAAACCAAAACTCATAACGGCGTTTTAAGATTAACATGACGGGATCACCTTTTTTGATCCCGACGGATTTGAAAAAGTTCGCTGCCTTGTCGCTGTAATATTTCATTTGGCCGAAGGTGAACTTCGCCTCATTCCCCTGGTCGTCACACCAGACCATCGCCAATTTATCCGGGGAAATCCTTGCCCATTCATCCACAACGTCATAGGCAAAATTGAAATTTTCAGGAACTTTGATTTCAAAATTTTGACAGAAATCTTCATAGGAACTGTAGTCGAGTTTTACGTATTTTTCAAGCATTTGCCTCAGCCTTTCTTTTACTCATTAAAGGATCATTGCCAAAAATTTTGCCGGTTTCCCGTTTAACGCTTTCATCCCATGGGGGACACTGGAGTCATAGTACAAGGAATCCCCTTCGTTTAACACGACTTCATAATCGCCCAGCACGATTTTTAGCGTCCCTTCCAACACAAAGTCGAATTCTTGGCCGGGATGACTGTTAAGACTAACCGGTACATCATTGCCGTTCGGCTCGACAGTGACAAGGAAAGGTTCGGCTTTTTTATGTACGAAATGACTGGCCAAACTCTTATATTGGTATTCTTTGCGTCGTTCCACCGAGACGCCCCCGCCTTTGCGGGTTAAAGCGTATACATGCAGCCGCGGTTCTTCACCGGTTAACAATGAAGATAAGTGGACATTGAACTTGTGGGCAATCTGGTAAAGGACCCCCACCGGAATGTCCACGCAGCCGCTTTCGTATTGTTCATATAATTCCTTCGAAATCGCCAGATCTTTTGCCATATCTTCGGCTGTAATCCCGTAAATATCGCGCAAACCTTTGATACGTTCTGCAATCTGTTTTATCTGTTCTTCCATCCCTTAAACCCCTTTCATATCGGAGTGACGCAACCTCCGATGTGATATAGTATTATTGTATAACATATCGGCTTTGGATTAAAGAGTTTTCTTTTTTTATTGAAAATAAATATACGTCCGTCGGATCGTTACCACTTTTTAAAGACAAAAAACACAGCCAGTAAAATCAGGAGAAAACCTACGATGTAGTTCCACTTCAGGCTTTCTTTCAGATATAACACGGAAAAAACCGAGAAGATCACCAAGGTGATAACCTCCTGCATCACTTTCAACTGTGCCGCGGAAAACTGGGTGTGGCCCAGGCGGTTGGCGGGGACCTGGAAACAATATTCCACAAAGGCAATAAGCCAGCTGAGGATAATTACTTTCCACAGCGGAGTGTCTTTAAATTTTAAATGGCCGTACCAGGCAAATGTCATAAAAATATTGGAAATCGTTAATAAAATAATGGTCATCATCTGCATTCTCCTATCCGTTATTCCAAAGGAAAAGCCCGCCTGCGGCGGACTTAGGGATCATGATTGATTATGATTAACCATGATGGATGTTATGATGTTTTCAAATACCGGTTTAATTCCCTCCGGGCAATATCCTTACGGTAAACCATCCCTTCAAAATGGACTTTTTTCACGTCGGCATAAGCCCCTTCAATGGCTGCTTCGATATTTTCTCCGATATGAACGATATTCAACACCCGGCCACCGGCGGTGACCAGTTCTTGACCTGCCAATTTTGTCCCAGCATGGAAAATCAGCGAAGAGTCGACGGCATCCAGGCCGTAAATGGGTATGCCGGTCTGATATGCCCCCGGATAACCGCCGGAAGCAAGGACCACACATACCGCAACCTGATCCTGTTTCCAACGGACCGTCTTTGGATCCAGACAACCGTTGGCCGCATCTTTGAAAATCTGCGCCAAATCGCTGTCCAGTAACGGCAGTACCACCTGGGTTTCCGGGTCGCCAAACCGCACATTATACTCGATCACTTTTGGCCCTGACGACGTCAACATCAAGCCCAGAAAGAGCGTTCCCACAAAAGGAGTGCCTTCCGCGGCCATGGCTTTCAACGTCGGATTGAGGATTTCATTGACGATCCGCTCCATCACGGCCGGAGTGACGGCCGAGGTGGGAGCATACGTCCCCATCCCTCCGGTATTCGGCCCGGTATCGCCGTCTCCGATCCGCTTATGATCCTGGGCCGGAAGCATCGGAACGCCGATTTTCCCGTCACAAAAGGCCAACAGCGACGCTTCTTCGCCTTCCAGATACTCTTCGATGACGACCGTTGCGCCGGATTCTCCGAAAATCTTGGCAGTCATCATGTCATCCACAGCCTTTAAAGCGGTCTCCACGTCAAAAGCCACCACCACGCCTTTCCCGGCGGCTAACCCGTCGGCCTTGACCACAATGGGCGTTCCAACCTGCCGGATATAGGCTTTCGCCGCTTCCGCATCGGTAAAACTTTCGTAGTGGGCTGTCGGAATGTTGTACTTCTTCATAAATGCTTTGGAAAACGCCTTACTGGATTCTAAACGGGCTGCCGCTTTGGTGGGCCCGTAAACGCACAATCCGGCCTCACGAAAAACATCCACAATGCCATCGGCCAAATAGGCCTCAGGGCCGACAACTGTCAAATCAATTCCATGATTGATGGCGAATTCAGCCAAAACGTGAATGTTTTGAAACGAGATGTTTTCAGCGACGGCAGCCGTCCCGCCGTTTCCGGGCGAACAGTAAATCTTCGAAACCTGGGGACTTTGTGCCAGTTTCCAGGCAATGGCATGCTCACGGCCGCCATTTCCGATAATCAATACTTTCAAGGGTAGGTCTCCTTTCAAAAGGATTTGGCCTTAACCTTCATTTACGCCAGCTTTTTTCCGGTGATTCGGGCATAAGCCTCCAAATACTTCTCGGAAGTTTTACGGATGACGTCCTCCGGTAACGGCGGTGCCGGCGGTTGTTTATCCCAGTGAATGGACTCCAAATAATCGCGAACATACTGTTTGTCGAAACTGGGCTGGGACCGTCCGGCCTGATACTCGCTCATGGGCCAGAAACGGGAGGAATCCGGGGTAAAGATCTCATCGACCACGGTCAACACTCCGTCAATCCAAGCAAATTCGAATTTGGTATCGGCGATGATGATACCGTTGGCTTCGGCCTGTTGCGCAGCTGCTTTATACAGTTTTAACGAATGTTCCTTCAGCTGGGCGGCCACCTCCGGCCCCACTTTCTCCACCAATTGTTCATAGGTAATCGGCTGGTCGTGGCCTGCGGACTCTTTGGTCGTCGGCGTAAAAATGGGTTCCGGCAGTTTACTGCTTTCCAACAGACCTTGGGGCAACGGAATTCCGTTCACTGTGCCCTTTTCCTGATACTCTTTCCAGCCGCTTCCAGCCAGGTAACCCCGGACCACACATTCGACGGGAATCACTTCTCCCTTTTTGACCAACATGGAACGGCCTTCCAACATTTGCCGTTCTTCCGCAGTTAAACCGGGAACTTGTTGGATATCGGCAGTCACCAAATGGTTGGGCATAATGTCTTGCGTGGCTTTGAACCAATATACCGCCAATTGGGTCAAGACCCGTCCTTTTTCGGGAATGGGTTCGTCGAACACCACGTCGAAAGCAGACAGGCGATCGGTGGCGACCAGTAACAAATATTGATTTAAATCATAAATGTCCCGGACTTTGCCTTTGGCAATCAGCGGAAAACTTTTTAGCTGAGTATCGCGTATGACCGGCATCAATATCCTCCTCAATTTTTTATTTCACAATGATCATAAATTATTCCATGGATAAAAACATCACAATAAATTCCGTTAAACTGTCGCTCATCCCAACATGCACATAATTGTGGCTTCACTGGCAAGCTGTCCGTCAATGTAAGTCTTGGCTTTAAACTTGCTGCTGCCGCCTTTAAACCGGAGCAATTCCACTTCAATCCGTAATTGATCGCCCGGCTTGGCAACTTTACGGAAACGGGCTCCGTCAATACTTGCAAAATAAGGGATCTTGGTTTTATCTTCGATCATATCCATAACCACGAATGCGGAAACCTGAGCCATGGCTTCGACTTGCAACGCACCGGAAAACATCAGGTCGCCGGTGACCAATTCCTGATGACAGTAATAATCATTACAGCTAATGTTTTTAATGCCCACTGCCCGCTTGCCGCTTTCCATTTCGATGATTCGGTCAACCAGCAAAAACGGAAACCGATGAGGAAGCATTTCTTTAATTTGCTGAATATCGAGCATGTCATCACCTCTTTTTCCCAATGGTTATATAACGCGGCTATGGATGGCAAACCATCAAACCCGGCGAACC
>JAKOSX010000273.1 GCA_029776595.1 Bacillota bacterium
AAAACGTAGTGGCTGCAGGCCTTGCCAAACGGTGTGAGATTCAGATTGCCTATGCCATTGGCGTGGCCAGACCGGTATCGGTGATGGTGGATACCTTTGGCACCGGAGTGATAGATGATGAAGCCATTGCTGCGTTGATCAACCGCCATTTCGATTTTCGCCCGGCGGCCATCATCCGGGATTTGGATCTGAGACGCCCGATTTATAAACAGGTTGCCGCTTACGGCCATTTTGGACGCAATGACCTGGATCTGCCGTGGGAACGGTTGGATAAGGTCCACCTTTTAAAAGCTTAAATATGTGATATGGATGCCAGTCTAAAACGGTATACGTCCGTTTATGGTAAAACCCGGAGAATTCCGGGTTTTTCTTTTATCCGCCATTTCCTGAATCTCCCAAAGCCGGAAGGAATTTATCCGTTCAATCGGGAATTATTAACAGGAATAAAATATGGAGGCTGGCTATGCTCTTCATTGCAATATTGTTCCTGGTATTTGCGATTTTTATCATCGCCCGGGTCTTCCATGGATATCAGGCTGTATGGCTTGGATGTATCTTCCTGGCCTTTGGATGTTGCATTGTCGGACTGGTCGGGCTGGTTCCCAGGTTTTCCAATTATAACCTGGAAGGTTTGTTGGAGTTTAGTTTTGATCAACCCGTATGGGCATGGAATCTTTTAAAAAGCCTTCCGTTGACGGATTTTATGCGGTTCAGGCTGTGGAGCGCCGCCGGATTTATCGCTGCAGTCATCGGGTTTACCTATACCTATGTCGGTGAACGGTTTCGCTGGAAAGATTATGGGATCATTGGCCTGTTTTTCATTTTTTTTGTCTGGTTTTTATGGCATTACGATCCGGATCAATTGTTCCGGCTCTTTAAATACGGTGCCGATTTAAATATCGCTTCTCCGGAACGACTTGTCTGGGAGAAACGGCTGGTGATGATGGACCGTGTCATTTTTTATGCCATTATTGCCATCTTTGCCTATTGTTTGGCGAAAATATTCAAACTCTTTTTTACCTGTCAGATATTGCAGAAACGAATCCAAGTGGTGCTGGTGGGCATCAGCAATGCTGTACTCTGCCTCTTTTTCGTGGTGTTGTTTTGTACCGGTCGGAGCAGTATTTTGAATGCCCATACTGTGGCGACGACGTTATTGCCGTTGGGACGGGATTATCCCTTTTATGATACACGCTATCTGTTGTTGGTCCCCTTTGGGGCGTTCATCGTCATTGCGGTTGTGACCCTTTCCATTTCGCGGTACGGATTTCTCGGTTCCCGGCGGATCATCGGCCAGCATTTGGATCAACAGATTCACATCGCCAACCAAGCGGTGAAAATTGCCCTCCATCCCTTTAAGAATCAGTTTTTAGGGGTGAAGATGGCCATGGATATGGCTGCCGCTGAGTTGGAATCGGTCCATGGTGAAGGAGTGGAGCAGATCGCTTCACGAATCGCTTGGGTCAAAGATGCGTGCACTCAGGCCTTGGCCCGCTTGGACGTCCTCCAGTCCCAGGCGGAACGGCTGCAACTCAACCCGTGTTGGTTATTGGAGCGGGAGCTATGGGAAGAGGCGAAACACCGATGCAGGCAAAGGTTGGAACAAATTCGCTTGATCGAGCGGATTCAGGACAACGGGATGTGCATATTGGGAGACCGGGAACACTTGGTCAACGTGTTGGAAAATCTGTTGCAAAACGCGTTGGATGCCTTGAGTCAAGTGAAAGACGGTCATTTCAGCCCGCAGATCGTCGTGGAAATCGGTAGGGAACATGAGTGGAGTTATTTCCGAATCACGGATAACGGCCCCGGAATACTCAAAGAGAATCTTCATAAGATATTTCATCCCTTTTTCTCAACCAAGCCGACCCGAAGCAATTGGGGGCTGGGTTTAACCTATTGCCACCGGGTGGTCAAATTACATCGGGGGTTTATCAATGTAAAAAGCCGGCCGGGGTGTGGAGCCACTTTTGAAGTGGTGCTCCGGTGTCGAGAAAATCTCAACAAAAAGCCGGAATAATCGGGGAAGACAAGGAAGAACCGCCGAGGAAACATCCTCCTAGGCGGTTTTTTTTATGTGCAAGATAATAAAGTTGTAACAAAACATTTATATAATCTTAATTCGTAAATATTGAGGAGCGGCCATGAAAGGAAAAGAGATTTTATCACCCAGCCGGACTTCACCGGCATGGTGGCGCGAAATTAAAAAGAACCGGGCGATGTTTTTGATGTTGCTTCCGGGCGTATTGGTTTTGCTGCTATACAATTATCTGCCGATGTTCGGAATCATTATCGCTTTTAAAAACTTTATGTTTTATGACGGAAATTTCTTCACCAGTTTGTTTAAGAGCGAGTGGATCGGCTTGCGTAATTTCGAATTCTTATTTAAAACGCCGGACGCCTTTGTCATTACCAGGAATACCTTGTTATACAATTTGGTTTTCATTACTTCCTGTACCATTGTCTCCCTGGCGTTTGCCATCATGTTGAATGAAATCCGCAGCCGGAAGTTATCCCGTTTTTATCAGGGTTCCATGTTCTTGCCGTATTTTCTCTCCTGGATCGTTGCCAGCTATCTGTTATATTCATTTATCAGTCCGGATAAAGGGTTTATCAATATGACCATCCTCAAATCCCTCGGGAAACAGCCGATTGCCTGGTATTCGGAACCGAAATACTGGCCATACATTATCGTCTTGATTAACGGATGGAAATGGATAGGAAACAACTGCATCATCTATCTGGCTTCCATTATCGGGATCGACCAGGAGTTTTATGAGGCGGCCCGCATTGACGGGGCCAGCCGGTGGCAACAGGTTATCCATATTACCTTACCTCAAATTACACCGGTCATTATCGTGATGTTTCTCATCTTCGTGGGACGGATTTTCAATTCCGACTTGGGCCTTTTCTATCAGGTGCCGCGCAATGCCGGTATGCTGTATCCGGTGACCCAAACCATCGACGTTTATGTCTTCAATTCGTTGATGCGAATGGGGGATATCGGTATGTCCTCCGCGGCGGCTCTTTATCAATCCGTCGTCGGCTTTATCACGATTGTAGCTGCCAATTATGCAGTTCGTAAAATCGATCCGGATTCGGCCATTTTCTGACTTTGGAATATATTAAAGATTCAACGGTGACGGAGGCAAAACCATGGGCAAGGAACAAACCGAATTCAACCGACTGAGTGCAGTTTCCGCCAAGACCAACGCAATTCTCAATATCATCCTGTTGGGCTATGCGCTTGTGTGTATTCTGCCGCTTGTATTGGTCATTTCGGTATCATTGACCGATGAAAGTACTTTGGCACTTTACGGATACCGTTTTTTCCCGAAAAAGTTCAGTATATATGCTTATGAATTCATCTTTTCCACTGGGAGCCAGGTGGTGTCTGCTTACGGGATTACCATTTTGGTGACGGTGTTAGGAACGATACTCAGTATTCTGATTATGGCCCTTTATGCGTATCCCATTTCCCGCCGGGACTTTAAATATAAGAATTTTTTCACCTTTTTCCTCATCTTCACCATGCTTTTTAACGGGGGAATGGTATCAACCTATTTGATCGGCGTCAACGTACTCAAGCTGAAAGACAGCATTTGGGGGCTAATCTTCCCGTATTTGATGAATGCGTTTTGGGTGATTATTTTACGGACCTTCTTCAAAACCAATATTCCCGATTCGTTGATTGAAGCGGCCCGCATTGACGGGGCCGGTGAGTTTACCATCTTCTTCCGGATCGTTATGCCGCTGGCCCTTCCCGGCTTGGCCACAATTGCACTTTTTGCCACGCTTCAATATTGGAATGATTGGTTTTTGGCTGCTTTGTACATCAATGATCCCAAGCTTGTTCCTTTACCGTACCTGTTGTATCAGGTTCAGACTTCCATGCAATACTTGTTGCAAAACTCGAGCAACATCGGAGGCATGTCCGGGGACATCCTTTCCAAGATGCCGTCGGAAGCCGCCCGGATGGCTATGGTGGTCATCGGAGTCGGGCCCATCGTTTTAACCTTCCCGTTCTTCCAGAAATATCTGGTGAAAGGGCTGACCGTCGGAGCGATTAAAGGCTAAGACCAGGAATAAAACTGGTTAGCAATAAAATGAAATAAAGGAGGAGTCAGAGATGAAACATACCAAGAAATTGGTTGCCCTGGTGTTGTTATTGGGAGTCGTTTTACTGGGCGCAACCACTTTCGCGGCAGCACCTTATGAAATTAAATGGTATTTCATCGGGAACGGACAACAGCCGGATGTAAAATTGGTCGAAGAGGCAGCCAGCAAGTACATTCAAAAGAAAGGGCTCAATGCCACATTAAAAATGCAGTGCTATACCTGGGGCGACGAATATGACAACCGGATGCGGATGATTATTGCTTCGGGAGAAAAATTCGATATTTGTTTCACGTCGTCATGGGCGAATTTGTACAAGGTGAATGTGGCCCGGGGCGCTTTCCTGGACATTACCGACCTTTGGAAAAAATACGCCCCAAAAACCCGGGCGCAGCTGCACCCGGCCTTCATTACCGGTTCGGCCATTGACGGGCGGAACTATGCCATACCCGCCAACAAAGAACTGGCCCATCAATGGGGATTCTGGTTCAACAAAAATTTGGTCGACAAATACAAAATGGATGTGACCAAGATCAAGACCTTGGCCGATGCAGAAGAGTTCTTTAAAATCATCAAAGAAAAAGAGCCGGGCGTGATTCCCTTCCAAAATCTCCACAATGAAAATGCCGTCCGGGTCCTGGATTTCGACCGGATCGCCGATGATTACGTCCCGGCGGTGCTCTATAACGACAGCAAGGACATGAAAGTCCTGAACATGTTGGAGACCAAAGAATTCAAAGAATACATCGAACTGGCCCGGAAATATTTCCTTGCCGGTTATGTTCCGGCCGATGCCGCCACGGTTTCCGAATTCGTTACCGATATCCGTGCCGGCAAAGTATTCAGCAAAATCGAATCCCTTAAACCTTTTTACGATGAAGAGCGGACCGCCTCCTGGGGCATTCCTTGCGTGACCGTTGCATTAACTCAACCAGTGGTCCAGACTCGGGATTGCACCGGATCCATGCAAGCCATTTCCAAGACTTCCAAGAACCCCATTTTAGCTCTGAAGTTCCTGGAATTGGTCAATACCGACAAGTACCTGAACAACCTGATTAACTTTGGCATCGAAGGCAAGCATTATATCAAGATCTCCGAGAACGTCATCGATTATCCGCCGGGAGTGACCGCCCAAAACTCCGGATACAAACCGGGGACGCCGTGGATGTTCGGCAATCAATACTTGAATTACTTCTGGAAAGGCGAAAATACCGGCAAATGGGAAGCGTTCAAGAAATTCAATGAATCTTCCATTTCCGCCAAGAGCTTGGGCTTTAACTTTGACAGCACTCCGGTGAAAAATGAGGTGGCAGCCTGCATCAACGTGTGGCAAACCGGTGTGGCCCCGCTTATCTGCGGTGCTGCGGATCCGAAAACATTACCGGATGTCATTGCCCGCTTTAAAGCTGCCGGCCTTGACAAAGTTATCGCTGAAGCGCAGAGACAATTGGACGCTTGGGTGAAGAAGAATAAGAAATAATCATATGGATGAATGTGGGGCTACCGGCGGGATACCGGTAGCCCTTTCCGATATTCAACGCGATGGATATGGCAGGAAAAAGGAGACGGTTTCCAGAATTTTAAATGACGACTGGAAAGTTTGGTTAGAAGGAGGCAGGACCATGCGGCGGCTTCGGGATGCGTTTCGCTTATTGGGCCAACGGCCATATCGGTGGTTGTTGATTGGATTGATGGCATTGTGCATCGGAGCCAATTCTGAAACGTTAGGCGCTCATCCTGTGGTGAAATTAAAATTATGGACCCATCAACGGCATATGGCCGATCTAACCAAGCGTCTGATTAAAGAATTCAATGCAACCGTGGGAAAGAAGAAAAGGATTTCGGTTTCCGTCACTGTTTTGGGAGACGATGCTTCTCGGATTTTCCAGGAAGCCCAGCTTAAAATGGAAGGGCCCGATTTATACAGCACTAACTTTAATTCCGGTTTTGCCGATCCTTTCCAGGCCGGGGCGAAGATTTGGTTTGACGATTTGCCCGGTTTCCAACAGTGGAAAAAATCCTGGCCCTCCTGGTATTGGATCGAGGGGATCACTACCTATCAAGGCCATGTTTTCGCCATACCCGTGGAAGTCATCAATTCCCGTCTTATTTATAACCGGGACCTTTTCCGGCGAGCCGGGTTGGATCCGGATAAACCGCCCCGGTCTTATGAAGAATTGAAACAGATCGCCCGAAAGATAACCAAGGCCGGAGCCGGAAACGCGTATGGCTTTGCTTATTGCGGCGCCGAGTCCTGGCCGCTGGAGTGGATGCCCAGTCAATGGGCGGAAGCCAACGGCGACCCCGCATATTGGGACTGGAAGACGGGGAGATGGGCGATACAAGGGTATTATAAGGTTTTCCAACTGTTGCTGGACCTTCAAAATGAAGGGAGCCTCTTTCCGGGGACAGCATTTTTGACCAATGATGCTCTGCGGGCTCAGTTTGCCGAGGGGCGGATCGGCATGTTTATGGGGGAAGCCTGGGATGTAGGCGTCCTCAATGAACAGTATCCGGCCAAATGCGATTGGGGCGTTGCGCCGATTCCGACGTACGACGGCCGGTTCCATGGAAAGCCCCGGGCAATGATCATCGGAGGGTACTGGAGCATTAACGGCCAAAGCCGCTATAAGTTGCAAGCCTGGGAAGTGGTGAAATGGTTCAGCCGGTATGAGATACGGGCCAAATTCTACGAACATGGCAAATGTATTGACCCTGATCCTAAAGTAACGCAAGTATATGCCAAACAGAAATCGCCCTTGAAAGGGTTTAAAGAATTTGCGGAGACGTTGGACAAGGATTATCTGGCTTCATATCCCGTGCTTCCCGGATGGAAGATACCGGAGCGGAATCCTTGTACCGTGTTTCGGGATATTCTTTTAAACGGCGGCTCGCTGGCCGACCGTTTGCAGCAATTGGAAACGGAATGGAACCAGGAGCTGGATCGGTTTTATCGAAACAATCCTTCGGTAAAGCGGGAATGGAATATTTATCCTCAGTTTGACAGAATTTCAGGGCAGCTCGGGAAACCGTTGGCTGTGCCGGTTTTCGATAAGTAACAACTATTGGGAAGAAAGCGGGTGTGCGGATGTCTTCACCGATCCGGATTTTGATCGCGGATGATATGGAACCAATTCGGGAATATTTGAAGATGGTAATCAGTTACGAACCCGGCATGGAAACGGTTGGGGCCGTAGAGAGCGGCGCCGACGCCGTGAAACTGGCCTTGGAAACCCAACCGGATGTGGTATTGATGGATTTGGAAATGGAATCGCGCTTGGCCGGTGTGGAGGCAATTCGCAGGATCACGACGGATCTTCCGCAAACCCGTTGCGTGGTTTTGACGCATTTTTCCGATGACAGTACGGTGTATGCCGCCTTTGAGGCCGGTGCGGTGGACTATATTGTCAAAGATTCTTCGGTAAATGAGATATTGGAAGCCATTCGCAGCGCCGCGGCGGATTGTAGCCCCATCCGACCGCAGATTGCCCGGAAGATATTGGAGGAATTTCGGATTCTCCGTTCCGAGCGGGCGGCATTGGTCAATACGTTGAATATTGTGTATAAACTGACGCCGACGGAGCTCACTTTTTTAAGGCTGCTGGCTGAGGGAAAGAGTAAACAGGAGATTGCGGCCATCCGCCATGTTGAGCCGTCGACCATTCGGACCCATGTAGGCAATATTCTGAAAAAATTTAATGAAAAATCTGTGGCTGACGTGGTCAAACGCCTAAAATCCCTGGGGATATTCGATATTTTTGTCGGAGTTGACAAGTGACGAAGGCCAATGAGAACAAACCGCAAAAACGGTTTGTTTTTTATTTAAGAGGGCAGTTTCGCAAAGGATCTAAAGTTCAACGCCGATATTGCCGAATGTATAACAGAGAAAGTTTAGGGGTGAACGCTTTGGCTGACATGCTTGATTTCAGTATTCTGGATAAGGTCATTAAAGAAACTACCAAAGCGATCGAGGCCAGTAAAGAAAGTCTATTTGAAATAGCGGAGTCAGCGAAAGATGTTCATCGCAAAATGGAATCCGACCTGGAACGGGTCAACCATGAAGTGCAACAGGTGATTGAAAAAGTTGATCAGCTTGAAGCGCTTTACAAAAAAGCCCGAGTCCGTTTAATGGAAGTCAGCCGCGATTTTAAAAAATACTCGGAACAAGATATCAAAGCGGCTTATTTGTATGCTCAGGAACTTCAAGTGCAGCTGGCGGTGGAGCGTGAGCGGGAAATGGGCTTGCGGCTTAAACGGGATGAATTGGTTCGTTCCATGGTTCGGGTTAAAGAGATGTCCGTCAAAGCCGACGAGTTGGTGTCTCGGGTTGACATGGCGTTAACTTTAATCAGTGGCAATTTGACGGAATTTAGCCATCAATTGGAAGGCATGCAGCAAAAGCAATGGA
>JAKOSX010000274.1 GCA_029776595.1 Bacillota bacterium
ACGAAGCGGCTATCGAGCTCGTACTCTCGCCTCTCACCGCAAATGTTGCAACAACTGGCGGAGGAGGAGGGATTCGAACCCCCGGTACCTTGCGGTACAACGGTTTTCAAGACCGCCTCCTTAAACCACTCGGACACTCCTCCGAGCTCTCGGTAACGCATGAATTATTTTAACACATGCCTATCCCGAAGTCAAGAAAGGGATCTTCGGTATTATTAGGAAAAATGTTTTATTCTAACTGCAACTCCTGGATCCGACTCATATACATCTGCGTCAGGGCATCGGCCTCCTCATGGCTGCTGGCTTCCGCATAAATCCGAAATACCGGCTCTTCAGCATCGGGCAACACCAGCGCCCAGCCTTGATCATGGTAGACCTTCAGGCCGTCGGTCATCTCCACTCGGTGCCCTTTGTTTTCCTCAAAAAGATTTCGCATAATCCTCCCTTTTTGCTCCCATGGGCAGTCCACCTCCCGGTACCTTCGTGGCACATCGGGAATCAACAGCTTGGCTCCTGCCAGGGTCAGATTTTCCCGAGCCAACAATTCCATGATTTTAACCAAACTGAATACCGCATCGAACTGCGGATGATAAGAACTTTCACCGGACAACGTCGGAAACAGCTTCGCCTCCGCTTCCCGTTCCATCAGCGACCGGGGATTGGCCTTGGTCCGGATCACCCGGCCCCGGAACTCCTTGGCCAAGGCTTCAATGACATGGGGCGCCGTCACCGGTACCGGAACGGACGCTTCGGGTTGATATTTGAAAACATGATAAGCCAGAAGCGCCATAAATTGTTCTTCTTTTAAAAGCTCTCCGTTTTCATCGACTAAAATGAGGCGTTCCGCATTATGGTCCACGATAATCCCTAAATCGGCCCCATGCTGCCGGACCTGCTCAGCTACACGGCTCAATGCGCCCAGCAACTCCTGGAGCGTATGGGGGCGGTTAACCTCCTCCTTCCGGACGGATTCCCCGGGAATTACTTCACACCCTAATTTGTCGAACAATGTGGGCAGTACCAATGAGAGACTTCCGGGTTCATACAAGGCCACAATTTTAAACCGCCGTTGGGCAATGGCTTTCACTGCTGTTTCATTCAACATGCCCTGGAGATAAGGCTCAATTAATTGGGGCACAAAGGTGATTTCGCCCATATTGTCGCTGCTGGCCCGCAAAAAATCTTCGGTCAGGAAACTGTTTTCCATGGCCCGTTCGCTGTTTTTATCGATATTTAAACCACGTTCGTCAAAGAACTCGATTAAAAGCGTTGCCGCATCCTGATCGTCGATACGCAGGTGGACACCGCCCTGTGCCCCTAAGGACACCAAGGCATACCGGGCCACCGGTGTGGGGATGGTTCCGAGGTCATACACATGGACACCGGCAGACAATACGCCGGCCACCAACGCCCGTTTAAATACCCTTGACGCGCGGAAATTGTCAGAGCTGACCACGATCCTCGAACCAGGTTTTAACCGCGACCCGAATACCGCCCCATATTTGGCCGTTAATTCCGGAGTGATCTCTTGGTTAATCGTTCCGCTGATTCCGGCATTTCCGAATAAGCTCCGGGAACACTTTTTGGCCCAAATGACACTTTCATTCAAAACTGTTCCGCTGTCAATGGCTTTGTCCGGCCACACTTTGACCTGCGGCTTAATAATGCTTTTCACTCCGAGGGAAACGCCTTCGCCCAAGACCGCCCCTTCAAAAACCGCGTTTTTCCCTTTTAAATGATTATGGTGACAAAGGATGGCACCCCGGACTTCGCTGTTGGGCCCCAGATAGCAGTGATCCCATAAGACGCTCCGTTTGATGCTGCTACCTTCCTGGAGGCATCCATAATTGCCTATCACCGTAAAAGCGCCAACATGGGCCCCGCTTTCAATCCGGCAATAGTCGCCCAACAAAAGCGGTGCTTCCAGGGATGCATCGGCAGCAATCTGCACTCCTTCACCGGCCCAGATGCCGGGTTTGATTTCCTTCCCCGGTATGCAAACCCGAATCTTTCCGGTTAACACATCATAATGGGCCTGCCGATATTGTTCCAGATTGCCGATGTCTGACCAATAACCGGTTGCCACATAGCCGTACATCGGCACGCCTTTTCCGAGCAACAAGGGGAATAAATCTTTGCTGAAATCGAAAACTTGTCCCTTG
>JAKOSX010000275.1 GCA_029776595.1 Bacillota bacterium
GAAGTTAAAGTCTTCCCGTGGGGCGAAAGGCATTTTCCATTCTTTCCGTTCTTAGCAAGACCCTATTTAACCGCCGGGGCAGCCATCACTTCCCCCCTCTCCGCCTATAACCCCCAGCTTGCCTATGAAGCCAGCATCGGCACGGATCTTCTGTTGTTTGGCCTCTACCCCAGGAGTTTTTCCGTAGGAGCACGGCTGGACAATGAGCACAAAGTCCATTGGCAAGTGGAACTGCTTTTTTGAAAAGGCCATAAGGGCGGGGCAAGGAACAGCACCCGTTTTATACGCCAACGATACGACTCGGGGGCTTCCTTTTGTCTTTGAAAAAGGCATGCAGCGGCTTGAGCAAGTCAGGAATTGCAGGGAGGTGTTAAGTGGTAACCTGTGGAATTTATGGTAAGAATATGAGCGGGGAGGCCGAGCAAAGGTGAGCACGGACGTGGATCTTTACCGGGTTCATAACTCGATCAGGGGTCCCGGGGACCCCCTTTATAAATACCTCCGCGCCTCCATTGCGGAAGCACTCCGGATCCGCTTTCTCGTTGCCTTCATCACCGAATCCGGTGCCCGGCTCATCGCCAAACCCTTGCGCGAAGCCGCCGAACGAGGAGTACCGGTCACCATTCTCACCGGCACCTATCTTTACAACACCGAGCCTTACGCCCTCGAATACCTGCGCGAAAAGGTCGGCCCCACCCTTGAACTCCGGGTGTACAGCGAAACCGACCGTTCCTTTCACCCTAAAGCCTACTTTTTTGATCGACCAAACGATAGTGAAGTCTTCATCAGCTCAGCCAACCTCTCCTGGACAGCGCTGACCACCGGAGTGGAATGGAGTTACCGCTTACGTAAAAGCCGCGCACCCGATGATTATCAGCAATTTGACGAAGAATACCAGCGGTTACTTGCTGGCTACTCCCGACCGGTGACCGAAGATTATCTCCGCGCGTACGGGCAGGAGTGGCGAGAAAAGAATCGTAACAAATAAGCAAATAAATAATCTCCCCTCCTTATACAGGAAAAAGCAAGACCGGTTGCCCTTTTACGGATTTTACCTCCATCGTCGAGAGTATCCACCTGTTTCTTCCTTGGGATTTTAGCCACAATCATCAATACTGGGAATTGGTAAAAGAACTACCCTCATTTTCGAGGGTAATTTTTATTGTTTAGATTTTGTTTAGAGGGGTTCTGTAAAATGAACATACGAACATTGGTAAAGGAGGTAATATTAATGTTGAGGAAAAACCGGGTTTTATTTAGCTCATTGATTATCTTGGTGATCTCCACATTCCTGCTTTCCGGTTGTGGTGGAAGCAAAAGCGGAAAAGGTGGTGGCGTTGATGGTGGCGACCCTTCAGTTCTCCATGACTTTATAGGAACCTGGGTAAGTGAAGGTTTGAATCCGCAAGTAACTGTTACCATTAACTCAATGATTGGTGATATTACAAAGGATCCCACTTTTGGGGGCTACTACGTTTTTTATACCGGATCGGTTCAATGCGACGAATTAATCGGAACAGTATTTTTAACAGAAGCGAACAATGATATTTGTGAGGATTACATCGTAGGTAATTACGCAACTGGCGAATTAGGCAAAGCAATATATATTCGAGTTTCCGCAGATTCCGTTAGTTTAACCGGTAACTTAATAAATTCCTCAACAATGCTAGCGAGTGATTTGGATAAAGA
>JAKOSX010000276.1 GCA_029776595.1 Bacillota bacterium
ATATTCGGAACCGGCGTCCCTGGGAACGGCGACGGAGACGGCCTTGAGACCTGACAGCAGGAAGGGAAAAATCTCGGTATAATCCCCAATTTTGGATTTACCGACGGCGATTCCTTTTTCGGCTGCTACGATATGAAGTAATTCGATGAGGGTGGGGTCGCTCTCTTGAGGGAAAAGACTTCCTTCCGATGTGATGATGAGCGGCCTGTTCCCATCGGAATAATCCGTCAGATTGACGATATACGTCATCTTGGATGTGTTTTTCAACACCGGCAGCAAATGGTAAGCGCCGGAATGGAGCGAACGGCTGCCCAGGAAGGCGAAAGTCACGGAAGTCGAGACCGGCGTCGACTTGGTCAACAGGTTTTTCAAATCGGCCAATACGGTACAATTGAAGAAAGCGTCACGGTCATTGCGGGCGGGGAAGGTCAAGCTCCAACCGGCCCATGCCAATAACGGAATCAGCGCTATAAACCACAATGGTTTGTTTCCGGTAAGGGAAGCGGTGATACTGATCAGCCCATAGCTGATGAAAGCAAGCTGGTGGGCTGTTAATATTTGATTGGCAAGGAATGCCTGCGGTTTGATTAGTAAGTCATCCGTCCCATAGGTGGCGATGATATAAAGCTTTTGGACCTCTTTACTCCGGGCGGGTATGGTATAGTAGAGGTTTTCCGCAGGAGAACCTTTGAACCGGGAACCGAGAGGACGATAAAACTCTCGGATGGCCATGATGGCGATGATGATACCAATCCATACGGTACCGGGATTCCACAAACCCAAAAAGGAACAGATGAGAGCTGACAGGAGAAAGAAGAAAATTCCCCACCGGAAATCGTACGCAATGATTGGCGACTTCTCTGCGGTTACTCCGGGCGTTTTAAAAGCGGCGTCCAACCGGCGGATGCGTTCCTCCGTCGAAAGCGGATGGTTCAGTTGTTCAAGTAATGGTGTTTTCATGGATAAACCCCTTTATTGATTCTAGTTTCATCATAACATAATCCAGGCGGGAGAGGGAACCATGTTTCATCCGGGGATCAATTTGCTACTGGTTTTGATACTGATAGTTATCTTCATCCGTTGCGGCATTCAACTGGGATGGGCAATGGGCCTGGCAGGTATTGCCTTGGGGTTGCTTTTTAAAGTACCGGTAGCCGGTTTTTGGGATACATTGACTGCTGCTGTGCTCAGCCGTACTTTTATCCAATTGGGCATCGCTTTGAACATGATCATGTTTCTTGAAAATATCCTGCGCAAGAGAGGGTATTTAAGCCGGATTACGCGTTCGCTTCGGCATTTGATCCCCAATCCGAAGATCAATATTATGCTTCTTCCGGCATTTTTAGGGCTACTGCCGTCGCCGGGCGGTGCCATGTTTTCCGCGCCGTTGGTTACGGAGGCCGGCCATGGCCTGGAAATGTCCTCAGAAACCAAAAGTATGGTCAATTACTGGTTTCGGCATATTTGGGAATATTCCATTCCCTTGTATCCCGGAATCATTTTAGGTTCCCAAATTTTAAAAATTCCCGTGGGCCGAATCACGTTGATAATGGCCTTCTTTTCTTTGTTATCGGTGATTGTGGGTTATTTATGCATTATTCGCCGGATAAAGCGCCTGGAATCGGAGACGCCAACTGTTGCAGAGAAGTATGACAGCCGCCGCACCGCATTGTGGGAATTGTTGAGAGGAATATGGCCGGTGATGGTGATCGTGGGCTGTGTCCTTTTTTTCCAATGGGATGTGGGACTAACGGTCATCGCTGTCATTTTGTTGTTGTTAATCCTCAACCGGTACCGGGGCTCCGAATTGAAAACCCTATGGCAAGAGTCGTTTAAAATATCGTTGGTTATATTGATCGTGGGCATTCTGTTCTTTAAAGAGATGATGGTCACTACCGGTGTGGTAACGTGGTTGCCGGAATTTCTAAAGAGTTTTGGCATTCCCGGGTTTTTGGTGGTAAGTCTGGTCACATTTTTGGTGGGTTTTTCGGTGGGAATTTCCCAAGGGTATGTTGCCGCTACATTTCCGTTGCTGATTGGAATCATCGGCAGCGGCCAAGGGGTTCATCCGGGGATGCTGATATTGGCGTATGTTTCAGGATTTGTCGGGGTCATGTTGACACCGCTCCATTTATGTATGTTGTTGACGGTCGAGCATTTTAAGGCCAATGTTTTGAGGTTTTACAGGCAGTTATTGTTTCCTCAAAGCATCATGTGTCTGGCGGCATTCGCTGCGGCATGGCTTTGGAAATAATCGTGAATATCGGGTGTTGTAAAGGATTTCCCGCGATGACAGCGAAAATTTTATATCAATGACGGACGGCGGAGGGACGATGGTTATTTTAGGGATAGATCCGGGCACGGCCATTACCGGATATGGTGTCATTTCCCATCAGGGAAATCATTTGAAATATATTGCCTGCGGCGTCATCCGGACGGATTCCAAGTTGCCGACGGCGGACCGGTTGATCGAAATCCACCGTCAGCTGGATGAAATCATCAAGGCTTATCATCCCGATGCTGCGGCCGTGGAAGAACTTTTTTTCAATCGGAATGTGACGACGGCTCTCACTGTAGGCCAGGCCCGGGGCGTTGTCTTATTGACGTTGGCAACGGCGGGACTACCGATCGCTGAGTATACGCCGCTTCAGGTGAAGCAGGCGGTGGTGGGTTACGGCCGGGCGGAAAAGAATCAGATTCAGGAGATGGTCCGGATGCTCCTGTGTCTGCCGGAGGTGCCCAAGCCGGACGATGCCGCCGATGCGTTGGCCATTGCCATCTGCCATGCCCATTCGCGAAAAGTGAACGGAATTTCATTGAGTAATTTATAGCCCTGTGAACAGGCTATTGTGCACTGTGAACCGTGTACTGTACGCTGTGAACCCTTTAAGACTAAAAAATGTTGGTGAGCGGAGGTTATCCATGATTGCCTGCTTAACCGGGAAAGTCGACAGTGTCAGCGGTGAAAGCTGTATCATCGATGTCCACGGCGTCGGATATCAGGTGTTTATGCCGCTGTCGGCGTTGGAACAGTTGAGCCGTTCGGAGGCGGATACGGTCAAAATATATACCTATTATCATCTGCGGGAAGATGGAGTCAGCTTATACGGTTTTTTGACGCCCGACGACAAAAGCGTTTTTGAGAAGATTATCAGCGTTTCCGGGGTGGGTCCGAAAACAGCTTTGGCCCTTATCGGGGTCTTATCCGCCGACGGGTTTCAGGAGGCCATCCTCAATGAAGACCAACGGGCATTGACCAGCGTTTCCGGAGTCGGTACCAAAACGGCGCAACGATTGATATTAGAGTTGAAAGGTAAGATCACCAAGTCCTATGCCGGTTCTCTCGGTGCGTCTCCCGCAGCCCAGGTCCGGAGGTCGAACATGGGAGATGCGGTAGATGCCCTAACGGCGCTGGGTTATTCTTCGAAAGAAGCGGCCGCAGCCGTTGAAGAAGTCCATCGGGCCAATCCGTCCCTGACAACGCCGGAATTGGTGCGGCAGGCTTTGCGAAATCTCGGTAGAAAGTGATGAAGGCCATGGAAAATGAACGTATCGTTAGTGCCAAAAAACAGGAATTGGACTTTGAGAACGAAGTTTCTCTCCGGCCGAAGACGTTTCGGGAATATATCGGACAGCCAAAGGTCAGGGAAAACCTGGAGATTTTCATCGAAGCCTGCCGTTCCCGGCATGAGGCGTTGGACCATGTATTGCTTTACGGCCCTCCCGGCTTGGGCAAGACTTCATTGGCCCATATTATTGCCAATGAGTTGCAGGTGAATATCCGGCTGACTTCCGGCCCGGCCATCGAACGGCCGGCGGATTTGGCGGCCATACTGACCAATCTCGAACCCCATGATGTCTTGTTCATCGACGAGATTCACCGCTTGAACCGGTCGGTGGAGGAAATCCTCTATCCGGCTATGGAGGATTTCGCTTTGGACATCATCATCGGGAAGGGGCCCAGTGCCCGTTCGGTCCGTATTGACTTGCCCAAGTTTACTCTGGTGGGTGCAACGACCCGGGCCGGTGCTTTGGCGGCACCCCTCAGGGACCGGTTCGGAATCATTAATCGCTTGGACTTTTATGATCCGGCGGATTTGCAAAAGATTATTGAGCGTTCAGCGAAAATTTTGGAGATCGGCATCGAAGAGTCGGGAGCCCGGGAGATCGCCAGACGTTCCCGGGGCACGCCGCGGATTGCCAACCGGCTGTTGAAACGGGTACGGGATTATGCTCAGGTACGGGCGGACGGCAAAATCACGGACGAAGTGGCGGACCGCGCTCTCAAAATGCTGGAAGTGGATGCTTTGGGCTTGGATCGGATCGACCGGGTGGTTTTATCGACGATTATCGATAAATTCGACGGCGGGCCGGTGGGCTTGGAAACCATTGCCGCTTCCATCGGGGAAGAGGCGGAGACCATTGAAGACGTTTATGAACCCTATTTATTGCAAATAGGATTCATAAACCGGACGCCCCGGGGAAGAATAGCGACGCGGTTGGCCTATGAGCATCTACGGCGTCCGTATAAACCGGATGTCCAGCAAGAGGGATTGTTTGGACTGGAGGAGTGAGCCTCATGTCTCTGTTATTGCATAGCTGTTGCGGACCGTGTGCAGCATATACCACGTCTTATTTGTTGGAACGAGGGTATGCGCCCACGTTGTATTTTTATAATCCCAACATTCATCCTTACCAGGAGTATCAAAAGCGTTTGGAAGGCCTGAACCAACTGGCTGCCATCCGAAACTTGCCGGTCATCGTCGAACCGGGATATCCGTTGGAGGATTTTTTGGGACAAATTGCTCCCAATCCGGAGTTTGGAAAGCGTTGTGTCCTTTGTTACCGGATTCGTTTGGAAAAAACGGCCGAAAAAGCGAAGGAACTGGGTATGGAAGCCTTTAGTACCACGTTGCTGATCAGCCCTTATCAAAACCGGGAACAGATTTGTGCCATAGGGCAGGAGTTAGCTGCTAAGTACAGGCTTCGGTTTATTGATGAAGATTATCGCCCCGGTTTCCGCCAAAGCCAGGTCATGGCAAAGGAGTACGGCTTATACCGGCAAGGGTATTGTGGTTGCATTTACAGCGAGAAAGACAGGTATTATAAATCCAAGGAATAATTGCATATCCGTTTAATAAGAATCCTTGAAATCACATACCATGGGAGGTTTGAAGATGTCGGAATTATCCGGCCTTGGTAAAATATTGGTTTTGACAGGGTTGGGGCTTGTCGGCGTCGGCGTTTTATTATGGATTGGCGGTAAGATTCCGGGATTGGGCCGGCTGCCGGGGGATATCGTGATCAAACGGGAAAATTTCACCTTTTATTTCCCGCTGGCTACCTGCATCATCATGAGCGTGGTATTATCCCTGATTTTAGCTTTGTTTCGGAGACATTGACCATGAGTATGTACCGGACCCGGGCATTGGTTTTGAAAACCCGCAATCTTGGGGAAGCGGACCGGGTATTGCTGTTATTAACCGAAGATCACGGTAAATTGGAGGCGGCAGTGAAAGGCGCCCGCCGCCAGCGGAGCCGGTTTGTCGGCAATACTCTTCCGTTTAATCTGATCCATGCCATGTTTTTCACAGGTAAAAATCTGGATCAGCTCAGTCAGGCCCAATTGATCCATTCCTTTGCGGTCCTCCGGGAGGATTTGGTGAAAATGGCTTATGCCAGTTATTGGGCGGAGCTGGTTGGCGAATTTGTTCCGGAACGGGAAAACGTCCGTGAAATTTTCCGTTTCATGCTGGCTGCTTTGATTACCCTGGAAAAGAGCGATACACCTGAGCTTTTGAATTTAGCTTTTCAAATCAGGATTTTAAACTATCTGGGGTATCAACCCGAACTGGAAAACTGTGTATCCTGCGGCGATGGTTCCGCTGTGGTTCAGTTTTCCCCCATTGAAGGTGGCGTCGTCTGCCGACAATGTGCGGCAGACCTTCGGGATCTGATCCCGGTCAACCGGGCCGACATACGGTTTCTTATCGCATTATCCGCGACGGATATCCGCAAACTGGCCGAGATCGACCAAACTGGGGTCCAATTGGGAACCATACGGGCATTACTCCGACGTTTTATCGAAGCCCGCCTGGACAAACCCCTGAAGACCCAGGTGTTTTTGGATAGTGTATTGGCGTAGGCGTGCGGCACAGTATCGTTTACAGTAGACAGTATTTTACGGGTGCACGGTACACAGTTCACAGCACACGGTTAATGTTCGGGGTACGGGGTTCTAGGTCCTGGGCTCCGATTTTAGGATGGAACGCTACGCATTCCTTCCAATATCTATAACCTAGCACTCAATACCCAATAGCCAGCGGCCAATTCCCTACAACACCATTTTCCGCCTAATGCCTTAATTCTTGGGAGAATAGCTGTACTCGTCTTTGGGGAATCTACCTCATGGAGGCGAGACGATGGATAATTTAGAAAAAATCGATATTTTGCAGGAACGGATGAATGTCAGTTATGAAGAAGCGCGGATGGCCTTGGAAGCGGTGAATTGGGATGTGGTCGATGCGTTGGTGAAATTGGAAAAGGATGAGAAAAGCCGGAAAGAAGAGATCTTCGTCCGTGGCAATGATTTGGTGGAGAAAGTAAAAGAGCTGGTCCGAAAGGGCAATGTGACCAAGATTCGGGTGAAGCAGGACGGCAAGACGCTGGTGGAAATCCCGGTGACCGCCGGCGTGGTCGGAGCTTTACTGGCGCCGCAACTCGCGCTCATCGGAGCGGTGGCCACCTTGGTCAGCCGTTCTTCCTTGGAGATTGAACGAAGTAATGAAAAAAGCGAAGGCGATTCGGAACCCTACCATTGACAAGCGGCCAGTTTATTTGTTATATTCGATTACAGAAATTGTTGAATCGAATAGCGGCAATGATAAAGAGAATACCTTATACAGTGTGTCTGCAGAGAGCCGGGAGTCGGTGCGACCCGGTACACGCGGTAAGGGAAGGCGCTTTGGAGCCGGTATGTTGATAAAGTGGGCCTTATGGCCAAACAGGGTGGAACCGCGGGAAACTCTCGTCCCTGAGTGGATAGAGTTTCTTTTTTATTTCGAACGGAAGATCCGCCGTGTTCCGGCATAATAATAGATAATTCCATTTAACTAGGATATGATGGGGAGGGTCTATGAACGAATTATTGCGTTTGCTCAAAAGGGATTGGCCTTATTTCCTGATCATTACCGCTATTTTCATGGTTTCGGTGTTTTTGGGCGCCCGGTTGCCGGAAATTGCGCCGGAGGTGGCCCGCAATTTGGAAAAGCAGACGTTAGATCACTTTTCGGAAATTGCTAAGTTGATGCGGGATGCCGACTTGCCGTCCAGAATCATGATTATCTGGATGAATAATATTGTTGCATCCCTGACGGCCATCATCTCCGGTGCGTTGTTAGTGCCGTTGTTGCCGTTAATCTTTTTGATGGGCAACGGATTGATTATCGGTTTGGTGCAGCGGATGACGGCGGCGCAGGGTTTGAGTATCGTCCGTTTTTACTTGGCGTTATTGCCCCATGGCATTCTTGAATTGCCGGCATTCTTTATCGCTGTTTATCTCGGGGCCCGTTTCAGTTTGATCCCGTATCGCTTAATTTGGCATTATGCCAAGACCAAGGAATATCGCTCGTTTTTAAAGGAGTTTCTGTTGGAT
>JAKOSX010000277.1 GCA_029776595.1 Bacillota bacterium
CCTGCTTTTTGCCTCCCATGACCGGCAGTTTATCAATAAGGTGGCAACGCACCTGATGGTCTTTGAGCAGGGAGGAATCCGGATGTTTGAGGGGAACTATGATCAGTACCGAGAAGCCGGGCAAGCCGAAGAAACACAAAATAGACAAAATCCGGAAGACCGTATGGTGCTGGAGAACCGCCTGGCTGAGGTACTTGGAAAACTTTCAGTTGCCAAAGATCCGGATGAATATGCCCGTTGGGATGAAGAATACCGCCGGTTGCTCAGGATGAAGGGCGACCGGTAAGATATGGGCCAAACGCCGTATTGCCGTCGAATTGAAGGAGGATATCATGTTCAAGAAGTTAGTGGCCATTGAACCGGTAGGCCTGATTCCGTCCGCTGTCCAAAAACTTCACGACTATGCCCGTGAAGTGGTGTTATTTGAGGATATTCCCAAGGAAAATGCAGAGATTATCCGGAGAATCGGGGATGCAGACGGGGTGTTGCTCAGTTATACCAGCCAGATCCATAAAGAAGTGCTGGAGGCCTGCCCGAACATTCGGTATATCGGGATGTGTTGCAGTTTGTATTCGGAGGAAAGCGCCAATGTGGATATCCGTACGGCCAGGGCCAAAGGGATAACGGTATATGGCATCCGGGATTATGGGGATCAAGGCGTGGTGGAGTATGTCATCAGCGAGTTGGTGCGATATCTGCATGGTTTCGGCGGGAAACAATGGCAGGACCAGCCGGTGGAACTGACCGACCTGAAAGTGGGTATTGTGGGTTTGGGCACGAGCGGGCAGATGATCGCAGCCGGTTTGCAGGCTCTGGGGGCGGATCTGTATTATTACAGCCGTACCCGTAAACCGGAACAGGAAGCCAAAAATATCAAGTATTTGCCCTTACGGGAACTGCTTCCCATGGTGGATGTGGTTTGTACTTGTCTTAATAAAAATGTGATTTTATTCTATGATGAACAATTTGAATGGTTGGGTCATCATAAAATCATGTTTAACACGTCGATTGGACCGTCCCATGATATATCGGCCTTGGAACGATGGCTGGACCATGGGGATAACGAATTTTTCTGCGATTCGGCAGGCGCATTGGGAGATGAACGTTTGCTCACCCATCCTCACGTGAATTGCATGAATGTCTCTTCCGGCCGAACCAAGCAGGCGTTTGTCCGTTTAAGCCAAAAAGTGTTGCATAATATTGAGACTTTTTTGGCTGAACATAGGCTGGATTGAATGCGGCCGGCTATATGTTAGGTTTTATACCATATTGGCCGGTTGTATGATCCAAGAATAAAGGAATTTTAGGCGGAGCGAAGGTAAATAAGACAAATACCAGGATTATGCCGATGAAGATGATTATTGACCATATTGCCGGGATATTTATGCCTTTGCGATAACAGTTGAGCGCCAGGGATTGGCCCAAGGCGACAGCGAAGAGGAAGATTAGGATATCCATCCACATGAGTTTAATCCCGAAAGCCTGCGTGTAAAAATAATAAAGCAGGGGAATAGTGATCAGCGATGTACTTAATGCAATCAAAGCACCGGTGAACCATACATCTTTGTCCAGTCCATAGGTCATCCCTTTGACAATATAGTACAGAGCCCACCAGCCGATCACCGGCAGCGGAAGCATTTTCAGATGTTCCCAGACGCTTTGGTTGACCGGGGTAAAAAGTCCGATCAACAGGTTTCGGTTGGATAGATCGAAGCAGAAATGGAGCAGGGAACCAATGCCAAATATAAAAGGAATCCCTTTCAGGATCCATTTTTCCGGAGAGAACAGGGTCTGAGAATCCATATATCACACCTCGTCTGCCAATATCCTAAACGGTATAATAATTTATGCCCGAATCTTGACAAAAAATTCCGCTGAACCTATAATAGGCTACAAACTAAAACACTGAAAATGCGATGATTCACTAAGCGGAGCTGTGCTCAATATAGATGGTACTGCGGAAGTTAACCTTTCGTCCGATAGGGATGGAAGGTTTTTGTTTTTTGAAGGTCTGATTTAACCGGATGGCTGATGTGGCGGATGGTTTGGGTTATGCCAGAGATAAGCGGATATTTAAGGAAAACCTCGATGGATACCAAGGGGTGCTTGGTGATTATCTGATGATCATCCGGGTTGCGCTAACCAATCGGAGAACGACGCCGGACTTGTACCACATTATGCAAATCATGGGGGAGGAACAAAAATGGGTGCCTGAAGGTTCAACCGTAGCTGTCGGGGATTCCATGACGTTATTTGAAACGGGAATCATTGAGATGTTGCGCAACGGGAAATATCATTTCCTCAATAAATATCGGGATGGAATCACCCGTGCCGAAAAGCAGGAGATTTACAGGCGAAGCTTTAGTGCGGACGCTTTTTTATGCAGTACCAATGCACTGACGGAGACTTGTCGGGAAATCTCTGGGTTATTAAGTTTTGGAATTTACATTTATGTTGTTTACCAAAAAATTAAAAAAATGGGTTGACAACAAAGATTGTCCTGATGTATATTGCATATATAAGTAAACAGGTAGGAATAATAACAATTTATCTGAAGTGAGTCTCCGATTGCCTGTCATCGGGTAAAAGGAAATTCACTCTTTTCTTACATACAATTCCTACTTTTAAGATTGGTTTACTAATTAATATAAGGAGGAATGGAAGATGAGAGGAAAAATCGGTTTACTGTTTGCTTTAATTTTAGCCTGGACGGTGGGATTGGTTTCGGCGTCAGCTGCCAGCCCTCCGGTAACGTTGCTCAACGTTTCTTATGATCCTACCCGTGAATTGTATCAGGATTATAATGCGGCTTTTGTGAAGTATTGGAAAGCCAAAACCGGCCAAACCGTGACTATCAAGCAGTCCCACGGCGGGTCGGGCAGTCAGGCCCGTTCGGTTATCGATGGGCTGGAAGCCGATGTGGTGACCTTGGCTTTGGCCTATGACATCGACGCCATCGCTGAAAAGGCTAAATTGATCCCGGCCCAGTGGCAGAAACGGTTACCGGATAACAGCGCTCCCTACACTTCGACCATCGTTTTTCTTGTCCGTAAAGGCAATCCCAAAAAAATCAAAGATTGGGATGACCTGATTAAGCCGGGAATCTCGGTGATTACGCCCAATCCGAAGACTTCCGGCGGTGCCCGTTGGAACTATCTGGCCGCTTGGGGATTCGCCCTGAAGAAATACGGTAATAACCAGCAGAAGGCTGAAGAGTTTGTCACCAAGCTTTTTAAGAATGTGCCGGTGCTGGATTCGGGCGCCCGGGGCTCGACCAATACCTTTGTCCAACGGGGTATCGGCGATGTGTTGCTGGCCTGGGAAAACGAGGCGTTCCTCGCCATCAATGAGCTGGGAAAGGATAAATTTGAGATTATTGTTCCCTCCATCAGTATCCTGGCCGAGCCACCCGTCACCGTTGTCGATAAGGTGGTCGACAAACGGGGTACCCGAAAAGTGGCGGAAGAGTATCTTAAATACCTTTATTCCGAGGAAGGCCAGGAGATTGCCGCCCGCAATTACTATCGCCCACGTTTGAAATCGGTGGCTCAAAAGTACAAATCCCAATTCCCTGAAGTCAAGCTCTTTACCATCGATGAAGTGTTCGGCGGCTGGCAGAAGGCGCAGGCCATCCACTTCAATGACGGCGGAATCTTCGACAAGATTTACAGGTGAACCTGATATGAGGAAGTCCAAAAACATTCTGCCGGGCTTTGGCCCGTCTCTCGGTTACACCGTAACTTATATCAGTCTGGTTTTGTTGATTCCGCTGGCTATGGTCTTTCTGAAAACCTTCACCATGAGCTGGGAGAGTTTTTGGAAGACCGTGACCGACCCCAGGGTCTTGGCTTCGTACCGGTTGAGCTTCACTGCTTCTTTTGCGGGAGCGGCGCTCAACGGAATCTTCGGATTGTTATTGGCCTGGGTGCTGGTGCGCTATCGGTTTCCCGGCCAAAAAATCATCGATGCGTTGCTGGATTTGCCTTTTGCCATGCCGACGGCCGTGGCCGGAATTTCATTAACCACTCTTTACTCGGCCAACGGCTGGTTTGGCCAGCATCTTGAGAGAATCGGGATTAAAGTCGCCTATACGCCGCTGGGGATCGTGGTCGCCCTGACCTTTATCGGGTTGCCGTTTGTGGTCCGGACCATTCAGCCGGTGTTGCAGGATTTGGATAAAGAATATGAAGAAGCGGCAGCCAGTTTAGGCGCAAGCCGGTGGCAGACATTTTCGCGGGTGATCTTCCCGGCGCTGGTGCCCAGTTGGCTCACAGGATTTACCCTGGCCTTCGCCAGAGCCTTGGGGGAATATGGTTCTGTCGTCTTTATCTCGGGAAATATGCCCATGCGGACGGAGATTGCACCGCTGTTAATCCGGACCAAACTGGAACAGTTCGATTATACGGGCGCAACGGCCATCGCTCTGGTAATGATGATCATCTCGTTTATCCTTTTGCTCATTATCAATCTGTTGCAAAGCTGGAATCGGCGGCGGTTGGCGCAGCCGTAAAGATGGGAGTGGAATAATGCAGGATATCAAACGACTCCAAAAGCATCCGAAAGCGGAATGTATCCTTTCCGAACCGGTCTGGTTTCAATGGGTGCTTATCGGCGTTGCCGTGGGATTTGTGATCATATTTTTAATCGCTCCGTTATTGATGGTGTTCGGCCAGGCTTTGGCCAAAGGCTGGGGTGCTTACTGGGAAGCCATCCGGGAACCGGACTCGTTTAAAGCGATTCAACTGACATTACTGACAGCGGCCATATCTGTCCCGTTAAATTTGATCTTTGGCGTGGTGGCTGCCTGGCTCATCGCCAAGTTTGACTTTTGGGGCAAGAACTTTTTACTGACGCTTATCGATTTGCCCTTTGCCATTTCGCCGATTATTTCCGGCCTTATCTTCGTGTTGCTCTTCGGGATGCAAGGATTGTTGGGCCCTTGGCTGAGCCAATACAATATCAAAATCGTCTTTGCGGTTCCCGGTATCATTTTGGCGACTGTTTTCGTTACATTTCCTTTTGTCGCCCGGGAGTTGATACCGGTGATGCAGAGCCTGGGAAGTGAAGAAGAGGAAGCGGCCCTGGTTCTCGGCGCCAACGGCTGGCAGACCTTTTTCAAAGTAACGTTGCCCAATATCAAATGGGGACTGTTGTACGGGGTCATCTTATGCAATGCCCGGGCCATGGGAGAGTTTGGAGCGGTCTCGGTGGTTTCCGGCCATATTCGGGGGCAGACCAATACGATTCCGTTGCAAGTGGAGATCCTGTATAACGAATATAATTTCACCGCCGCCTTTGCGGTGGCTTCATTACTCGCTTTTCTGGCGCTGGTCACATTAATTGTGAAGCATGTTGTCGAGTGGAAAAGCGGCCGGCATTTATCCGGTACCCTTCATTAAATTGATTAAAGAGGATGCACGCCATGAGTATCAAGGTTGAACATATCATGAAGAAATTCGGGAGTTTTCAGGCACTGAACGATGTGAGCCTGGAGATTCCCAGCGGTGAGTTGGTTGCGTTATTGGGCCCGTCAGGTTCCGGCAAGACCACGTTACTTCGAATCATCGCCGGACTGGAACAGCCCGACAGCGGCAAGATTTCTTTTCACGGGGAAGATGCCACCGGCCAAAGCGTCAGCCAACGTCAGGTCGGTTTCGTCTTTCAACATTACGCCCTTTTTCGCAATATGACGGTCTTTGAAAATGTCGCCTTCGGGCTTCGGGTGAAGCCCAGACGGGAACGGCTGCCGGAAACGGAGATCCGCGCCAAAGTCCATCAGCTGTTGAAACTGGTCCAAATGGAATGGTATGCGGACCGGTATCCGTCGCAACTTTCCGGCGGGCAGCGCCAGCGAATCGCTTTGGCCAGGGCGCTGGCGGTGGAACCTAAAGTATTGCTTCTGGATGAGCCTTTTGGCGCATTGGATGCGAAAGTGCGCAAGGAATTGCGTCGCTGGATTCGGCAACTGCATGATGAGATCCACATCACCAGCATTTTTGTAACCCATGACCAGGAGGAAGCCCTGGAAGTCGCTGACCGGGTGGTGGTGATGAACAACGGCAGGATCGAGCAGATCGGTACTCCGGAAGAGGTATACGAACATCCGGCCAATCTCTTTGTCTATCAGTTTCTGGGGGATATCAACTTGTTTCAGGGGCGGGTGGACGGCAACCGGATTAAAGTCGGCAACAGCGAGGTGGCCTTTCCCGGATTGGTGGGGGCGGCCATCCCGGAGGATAAGACGGCCATCGCTTATGCCAGGCCCCATGAGCTGGAGGTTTATGGCGAATCCCAGGGGGAGAATGCCATCGAAGCGGAAGTACGGCATATCCGGGCCATCGGCCCAACGGTCCGGTTAGAGTTGCGGCGCAGGGACAATGGGGGCTATCTGGAGGCTGAGATGACCAAAGAACGCTTCCACGAACTCAAGGTGAAGGTGGGGGAACGGGTCTTCGTGGAACTGCGCAACCTTAAGGTTTTTGTCGAAGACTATCAGATTTGAAAAGGAGTAGGGAAGAACCATGAAATTAGTCATCAATGGGCAGGAAGAAACCGTGGAATTGCAAGAGGCCACCGTCGCGGAGCTGCTCCGCTACAAAAAGGTGGAAATGCCGGAGATGGTATCCGTGGAATATAACGGCCGTTTTTTGAGGCAGGCGGAACATGAGACGGTCCGGGTCAAAGACGGAGACCGGATTGAATTCCTGTACTTCATGGGCGGAGGGATGGCAGGATGAATCTTACGGAGGAACAGATTGAACGTTACAGTCGGCATATTCTTTTGAAAGACGTGGGAGGGGCGGGACAAGAGAAGCTGCTCCAAGCGAAAGTGCTGATCATCGGCACCGGTGGCTTAGGTGCGCCGGCAGCGTTGTATTTGGCTGCTGCCGGCGTTGGGACTATCGGACTGGTAGACGGCGATACCGTTGATCTCTCCAATTTGCAGCGCCAGGTGATTCATTTTACAGCGGATGTGAACCGGTTGAAGGTGGAATCAGCTCGGGAAAAAATGGAGGCGCTCAATCCGGACGTGAGGGTGGTAACTTACCCGGAGAGGGTCAATAAGGATAATATCGCCGCTATCATCAGGGATTATGATTTTATCATCGACGGGACCGACAATTTTCCGGCCAAGTTTTTGATCAACGATGCCTGTGTGTTGTCTGGTAAACCCTTCTCCCATGGCGGAATTTTGCGATTTGACGGACAGACCATGACCTATGTGCCGGGCAGTGCCTGTTACCGATGCGTTTTCAATGCACCGCCGCCCAAAGGGGCAGTACCAACCTGCAGTGAAGCCGGTATCCTGGGGGCGGTGGCCGGTATGTTGGGGACCGTCCAGGCGGCGGAAGCTTTACGCTACATCATCGGTAAAGGGAGACTGCTAACCAACCGCCTGCTGATTTTCAACGCCTTGGATATGGAATACCGTCAAGTGAATATCCGGCGTAATCCGGAATGCCCCATCTGCGGCGAGCATCCTACCATTACCGAATTGGTCGAAGCCGAACAGCCGATATGCGACTTAAGGAGCAGATACCATGCTTAAAATCAGACAAAGCATACGGGATGCCATGATTCGCCTGGCCATTGCCGAAAGCCCCATGGAAGCCTGCGGTTATTTGGCCGGCATCGACGGGGAAGCCCGGCTGTTGATCCCCATGACCAATGTGGATCAAAGCCCGGAACATTTTTCGTTTGCCCCGGAGGAGCAGTTTAATGCTTTAAAACAGGCACGAAACGCCGGCTTGCGGTTGATCGCCGTCTTTCACAGCCATCCGTCCACACCGGCGCGGATGTCGGCTGAAGATATACGATTGGCCCATGATCCTGACATGATTTATATCATTGTATCGCTGATGGACGCCGAACCGGTGATCCGGGGATTTCGGATGGAGCAAAAGCAGCCGGTGGAAGTAATGTTGGAAATTACGGAGGATGGATGAACATGGCGCAGTCAGATTTGGATTTGGCCGCATTGAAGAAGGTCGGAATGATCCAGCAAAAGCAGAAGGATTATTTTGCATTACGCCTTCATGCGGTGGGCGGCGATTTCACCGCCGAACAATTGCGAAAGATCGCCGAAGTGGCCGAGAAGTACGGCAAAGGGCAGATTCATGTTTCGACCCGGCAGGGGATGGAGATTCATTTCGTCCATTATACCCATTTGGAAAATGCCCGGTTGGAGCTGGAACAAGCCGGTATCGCCATGGGAGCCTGCGGCCCGCGGGTGCGGATCGTGGTGGCCTGTCCAGGCGAGTCTACCTGCCGTTGGGGGATTATCGACACGAAAAAAATCGCTAAACGCTTGGATCAAGCTTATTTTCGCCAAGATACTCCGCATAAGTTCAAAATGGGGGTCACCGGTTGTCCGCATAATTGCGCCAAAGCCACGGAAAACGACTTGGGCGTGATGGGTGGCATTTTGCCGGCTTGGAAACGGGAAAGCTGTATCGGTTGCGACCTCTGTGTCAGCAGTTGTCCGGTGGGGGCCATCTCCCGGGTGGACGGTGAGTACCGCCTGGATGAGTCAAAATGCATCTATTGCAGCATTTGTACTTCCAATTGCCCAACGGATGCCTGGTATCCCCGGAAGAAAGGGTATATTGTGTGGATTGGTGGTACCATGGGCAAGATTCCCCGTCTGGGGACCCAATTGAAGAAGCTTATCGAAAACGAGGATGAATTGTTCAAGACCATTGACAAGGTCATCCGGTACTATCAAACGCACGGCCGGAAACGGGAGCGTTTCGGCCATATGATCGAGCGGATCGGCGAGGAGAAAGTGAAGGAGGATTTGCTGAATGGGGCAGGAGATTAAGAAGAGCCTTGATTTACACGGGGTGGTTTGCCCGCTGAATTTCGTCAAGACCAAGCTGGCCCTGGAAACGTTGAACGCCGGGGATTGGCTGGAAGTGATCCTGGACGAAGGGGATGCCATGCTCAATGTGCCCCGCAGCCTGAAGGAAGAGGGGCATCGGATCGTCAAGGTGACGTCGCTCGGCAATACCTACAGCGTCGTCGTTGAAAAGGGGCCATGAGCCCGTATCGCGGAAAGGAGAAAGTCGATGAAAGAGTTGGTTAGCGATTTACGGGAACGCTTTGCCGAAAGCGGTATTGAAGACCTGCTACGGCATTTTCTCAACGAATATGGTCACCGGATTGCATTGGCTTCCAGCCTGGGCGCGGAAGATCAGGTTCTTACGGACATGGTGTTAAAAATTAAACCGGATGCCCGGATTTTCGTGTTGGATACCGGACGGTTGCCGCAGGAGACGTATGCAACCTTAACGGCGACCCGCAAACATTATGGGCGTAACATTGAAGTTTATTTTCCGGATACGGCGGCGGTGGAAAAGATGGAAAGCGACATGGGGCCGGACTTCTTTTATGAAAGTGTGGCAAACCGCCTTTATTGCTGCCAGGTCCGCAAGGTACAACCGTTAAAGAGGGTACTGGGTACCTTGGATGTTTGGATTACCGGGCTTCGCCGCGAGCAGGCACCCACACGCACAGGGCTACAGCGGATCGAATGGGATGAAACCAACGGACTGCTCAAATTAAACCCGTTGATCGATTGGAGCACCCAACAGGTCTGGAATTACATCCGGGAGCATCAGGTGCCGTATAATCCGCTGCATGACCGGAATTACCCCAGTATCGGCTGTGCTCCCTGCACCCGACCGGTGGCTCCGGGGGAAGATTTGCGTTCCGGCCGCTGGTGGTGGGAGAAACCGGAGCATAAAGAATGCGGATTGCATTATCACAACGGAAAACTGTTGCGGAGGAAGGCATATGAACCAACTGGAGAAACTGGAGAGTCAAAGCATTTACATCCTGCGTGAGGCTTATCGGGAATTTAAACATTTATGCATGTTATGGTCCATCGGCAAGGACAGCACGGTCCTTTTATGGTTGGCCCGCAAAGCGTTTTTCGGCCATGTGCCGTTTCCGCTGGTCCATATCGATACGTCGTTTAAGATTCCGGAGATGATTACCTATCGAGATCGTCTGGCCCGGGAGTGGAACCTGAAGATGATTGTCGGTGCCAACCGACAAGCCATCGAGGCAAAAGAGACCTTCCCTGACGGACGGGTGGATCGGATCGCTTGCTGCCGGAGTTTGAAAGCGGAAGCACTCAAACGCACCCTGTCCGGGGAATGGCCACGGTTGCGCTATAATCATCAAACGCAACAATACGAGCCCGATCCGTATCAGGAAGCGTATACCGGGGTCATTGTGGGGGTGCGGGCCGACGAAGAGGGAAGCCGTTCCAAGGAACGGTACTTTTCTCCCCGCGACCGGGAAAACGAATGGGATGTGGGCGATCAGCCGCCGGAATTGTGGAACCAGTTTAAGACCGATTTTGCTCCGGGGACCCATATCCGTATTCATCCGTTGCTGGATTGGACGGAGTTAAACATTTGGGAATATATCCAAAAGGAAAACATCCCAGTGACGTCCCTTTATTTTGATCGGGGCGACGGAAAGCGTTACCGTTCCTTGGGATGCTATCCTTGTACCAAACCGGTGGAATCCACAGCCCGGAATGTGGCTGAAATCATTGAAGAGCTGAAAAGCGGCAAATTTGCCAATATCGCGGAACGTTCCGGACGGGAGCAGGATCGGGAAGACGGAGGAACATTAGAGACTTTACGACGGGATGGGTATATGTGATGAAACACGAACGGGAACAGATGAGTATCGTCATTGTCGGCCATGTGGATCATGGAAAAAGCACGGTGATCGGGCGTCTATTGGCAGATACCGGCTCCTTGCCCAAGGGCAAATTGGAACAGGTGCAACAGCATTGCGCGCGGAATGCCAAACCTTTTGAATATGCTTTTCTGCTGGATGCTTTAAAAGACGAGCAGGCTCAGGGTATCACCATCGATACGGCCCGCTGCTTTTTCAAGACGGAAAAGCGGAATTACATCATCATCGATGCTCCGGGACATATTGAATTCTTAAAAAATATGATTACCGGTGCGGCCCGGGCGGAAGCTGCATTGTTGGTGATCGATGCCAAGGAAGGCATTCAGGAAAATTCCCGGCGGCATGGGTTTATGCTCTCGTTGTTGGGTATCGATCAGGTGGTGGTGCTGGTTAACAAGATGGATTTGGTCGGTTATGAACGGCGGGTTTTTGAGGAAGTGGTGAACGAATACCGGGATTTTCTGAGCCAGATTAACGTAGAACCCCTGGCTTTTGTGCCGATTTCCGCCAGGGAAGGAGCGAACCTGGCTTCCCGCTCCGAAGAGATGCCGTGGTATGGAGGGCCTTGCGTGCTGGAAATCATCGACGGTCTGAAAAAAGAGAAGAACCGGGAAGAGCAACCGTTCCGCTTGCCGGTCCAGGATATTTACAAGTTCACCGAGGCTAATGACGACCGGCGAATCGTCGCCGGGACGGTGGAAACGGGGAAGGTGAAGGCCGGCGATGCGGTAATCTTTCTGCCTTCCATGAAACGGGCGGTGGTCCAGACCATCGAAGGCTTCAATGAGCCAACAAAGACGGAAGTGGGCGCCGGTTATGCCGCCGGTGTGACATTGTCGCCTCAAATCTATATTAAGCCGGGAGAAATAATGTGCCGTGCCGGAGAACCACTGCCGGTGGTGGGGACTGCCTTCCGGGCCCATCTGTTTTGGCTGGGCCGCCATCCGATGGTGGCCGGGAAAAAATACAAACTGAAGTTGGCTACCCAACGAGCCACGGTTTACCTGAAACAGATCGAACGGGTGTTGGATGCGGCCGAATTGACCGTTGACGCCCAGAAAGACCGGATCGAACGGCACGATGTGGCGGATTGCATTTTACAGACTGTCAAACCTATCGCTTATGATCTGTCCCGGGATATTGCAGCGACGGGCCGTTTTGTCATCGTTGACAACTATGAGATTGCCGGCGGGGGCATTATTACCGGGAGTATCACGGATACGGACTACATCCGGGCCCACGTGTCCGAGCGGGAAGTGGCGTGGGAGAAAAGCAATATTTTGCCGGAGCAGAGGGCTTCCCGTTTCGGACAACGGCCCAAATTTATCGTGATTACCGGTTCTGCGGATACGCTTCAGGGCAATGTGGCCAAAGCCTTGGAAGAAAAGCTCTTCCGCGATGGCCATTATGTCTACTATTTGTCCATTGCCAATCTGTTGCATGGTTTGTTTGATGCCGAGTCAACCCGGGACGGTGACGAACGGGAAGAAAACATTCGACGCCTGGGCGAATTGGCTCGGATTTTTACGGATGCCGGAATGATCTTCATTACGGACATCTCCCGGTTGGACGCATATGAAATCGATATTCTGAAAGCATTGAACCAGCCCAATGAGATTTTAGTGATTGATTTGGATGAATATGCCCGGTCCGGCGATGCGGCCGGTGGCGGTTCGGAGATGCTTTTGAAACGGATTGAAAAATTACTGTATCAACAGGATATTCTATGGGATTATTCCATCTAGAAAGCCGGAGGAGAGAACGATGGCGGAATTTTTGCCGGTGATGTTGAAGGCGACGGGGCTTCCCTGTCTGGTGGTGGGTGGCGGAAAGGTGGCTTTGCGGAAAACCTTGGCCGTGTTGGGGTTTGGCATGCGTGTGACGGTGGTTGCAGAGGAATTGGTTCCGGGACTTAGCAAATTGGTTGAGCGCTGCAAGGTCCGCTGGCGTCGGGGGAAGTTTTCCCTGGTGGATTTGATTGGGGTGAAAATGGTCATCGCTGCCACGGATGACCCGCAAGTCAACCGGAGAGTGGCCCGGTGGGCCCGGCGTTTGAACCTGTATATCAATGCCGTGGATGACATGGAATGGTCCAACTTCATCTTTCCGGCGGTTTACCGTTCCGGGGCGTTGACCGTTGCCATCTCCACCCAAGGGTATTATCCGGCGGCTGCCCGGAAGATTAAGCGGGAATTCGCCAAAAATTACGGGGCGGCTTATGGCCGGTATTTGGAAAAACTCCGCGGCTTTCGGGAGCAGATTAAAAAGGCGGAGCCCGATTTTGCCCGGCGGCGCGCCCTCTTAACCCGCCTGCTGGATGTGGGCGTGGAAACGATGATCCGTTGGAGCGAAGCTGATTTTGGAGTGTGGCTGGAACATGAACGCTGATAATGTTGCTCTGCGGGTGATCGGGATCGATTTTAACAGTGCGCCGCCTGACGTTCGAGCCGGGTTTCACTTGCCGTCTTCGCGTATCGCGGAGGTTTACGGCCTTCGTATCATACCTGAATCCGTTATGCTGCTCTCGACCTGCAACCGGACGGAATGTTACCTGATGGGCTCCGGAACCTTTGAGGACGCCTTCGGATATTTGGAGGAGGTTTTCGGCAGGCCTGTTGACCGCAGGTATTTTTATCATTATGCCGGGCCTGAAGCCTGGCTTCACCTTTTGGAGTTGGCAGTCGGTTTGAAGTCCATGTTGATCGGCGAAACGGAGATTTTAGGCCAATTGCAGGATGCCATCCAACGGAGTGCGGATTGTAGCGCGATAGCCCGGGAGCACCGGCAGGCTTTGGGGAAGGTTGTGGCGGTTGCCCGACGCATCCGGCACCGAACGGGAATCGGCGGGTATAGTTCTTCCCTGTATACACTGGTTTTACGGGAGTTAAAAAAGAGCCTGTCGCGTCTGGACGGATTGAATGTGTTAATCCTGGGCAACGGCGTCATCGCCCGGAATCTGCTGCGTACCTTCGGAAACCACGGCCTGGCCGCCACCGTTTTGGTCCGGAACAGCGGAAAAAAGCATGCCGGGCCGCAACCGGTGACGGACGGGGCCCGTATTATATTCGGCTATGAACATCTCCCCGATTTGCTTCGGGAACATCCGGTGATTGTGACGGCGACGGCTGCACCTCATTATCTTCTGAAGGCGGAACATGGGGAGCTGGTGGAGGGGAAAATCTTAATCGACCTTTCCTTTCCCCGAAATATCGACCCGGTGCTCGTCGGGGAAGGGAAGTGCCGGTTGTGGGATTTACAATATTTCGCTGACCTTTCGGCGGTGAACCGGCTCCATAAGGCCCGGGCCGTAACCGAGGCAAGGCAGCAGTGTTTGGCGGCGTTGGACCGCATCATTTTTAAAACCGGCCGGAAGCCGGGGGAACAGGTTGAATTCCGGACGGACCGGATGAAGGAATCCATAGGGATGTGAGGGAGCGGAATGAAACGTCTGTTACGGATAGGTACGCGCGGGAGCAGGCTGGCCCTGTGGCAAACGGAATATGTGAGGAATTGCCTGAAGACGGCCTTTCCCGAGCTGGAGCTGACTGTCCATATATATAAGACGCTGGGAGACCGTCAGCCGGACCTTAATCTCCTGGAGAATCAGGGCAAGGGCGTTTTTTGCAGTGAACTGGAACGGGCTTTGCAGGAAGGCGAGATCGACCTGGCCGTCCACAGTGTGAAGGATTTGCCGGGCCGGTTGGCTGCCGGTCTGATATTGGCCGGATTTTTGAAGCGGGAAGATCCCCGGGAAACCCTGGTGGCCCGGGATGGTCTTGACCTGGACGCATTACCTTCCGGCGCGTTGGTCGGGACCAGCAGTGTCCGCCGTCAGGTTCAATTGGCCAATCTTCGGCCGGATCTGCGGTTTGAACCGATTCGGGGTAATGTGGAAACCCGAATCCAAAAAGTGTTGGACGGCCAGTACGATGCTACGGTATTGGCGTTGGCGGGGCTGCGACGCCTGGGGCTGGAACGCCATATAACGCAGGTTTTTGCGTTGTCGGAAATGATTCCCGCACCGGGCCAGGGATGCATCGGCGTGGAAATCCGGGAAGGGGACCGTGCATTGGCGGAACTTCTCCAAGGGATATCCGACAGCGGGACAGAGGCCGCTGTTCGGGCGGAAAGGGCCTTTTTAAAAGAGATAGGCGGCCATTGCCGTTCGCCTTATGGCGCCTATGGCGTCATGGAAGGAGACAGGTTCACATTAACCGGGATGTTCGGGGAGGGTTGCCGTTTATCGGTAATGACGTTAACGGCTGCGCCGCCTGAAGCGGAAGCTTTGGGAGCCCGGTTAGCCCGGATGTTGTTGGGAGGAAAGAAGGGATAGGTCATGTTGTCCGGTTATGTATGTTTGCTTGGAGCCGGCCCGGGAGACGCGGGACTGATCACCCGGATTGGACTGGAATATTTGAAACGGGCCGATGTGGTCCTTTACGATCAGCTGATCCCTATGGAACTGCTGTTGGAGACCAGACCGGGCTGCGAATGGATCGATGTGGGAAAACGCTGCGGCAAACCTTCCATGGCCCAGGATGAGATCAACCGGTTGTTGATCGCCAAAGCCAAAGCCGGACATTTTGTGATCCGGCTTAAAGGCGGAGATCCGTTTTTATTCGGCCGGGGCGGGGAGGAAGCGGAGGCTTTGGCTCGGGCGGGCATTCCTTATATTGTGATTCCGGGGATTTCGTCGTGCCTCAGTGTTCCGGCGGCGGCCGGGATCCCGGTGACTCACCGGAATGTAGCCCACAGCGTATTGATCCGGACCGGCCGCCGCGGCAAGCCGGCAAGGGTGGAAAGTCTTCCGACCCAAGTGGTGTTGATGTCGTTGAACACTTTGAAAGAAGTGAGCGACACGCTGATGGCCGAAGGTTATTCGCCGGAAACACCGGCGGCGGTCATTTCCAGGGGGACCACCCCTTTTCAGCGGGTGGTTTCGGGAACGCTCCGGACGGTGGCTTCATTGGCGGAAGAAGTCGGTTTAGCGGCACCGGCCCTATTGGTGGCCGGGGAAGCGGCTGCTCTGAGCCGGACCTTGGAATGGAAATCCCGTCTTCCATTGTCGGGTAAACGCATTGTATGGGTAGACGTGCAGTCGGAAGCGGCTTCCGGCTGTTTGGAAGATATGAAACTCTTGGGCGCAGAGGTGATTCGCCTGCCGGTACTGGCAGTCCGGCCGCAGCCTCAACCGCAACTGGCCCGGATACTGGCGGAGACCGTCGGTTATTCCTGGCTGGTCTTTACCAGCCAAAACGCTGTTCGGATATTCTTTGAGGCCATGTTGGCGGAAGATAAGGATTGGAACTGGCTGGCTTCGTCCCGGATCGCCGCGGTCGGCGACAAGACGGCCGAGGCTCTTAAAACGCGGGGCCGGAACCCGGATCTGGCCGCTGGGGGAAACAGCCGGAGTTTATGGGAACGGTTAATGCCGTTACTCAGGTCCGGGGATCGGGTGGCCTTGTGCCAGGCCGAAAAGACACTGCCTTATTTATCGGAGGGGCTGGACAAAATCGGTGCGGAGTATCGCCGGTTTGTCCTTTACCATCTGAAAGGCATGGATTATCCCAGGGAATGGTTGGAGTGCCTATGCGTCCAATCTCCGGATGTGACGGTATTTACAGCACCGTCGGCTGTGGTTCAATACTTTGAGTTACTTGAGTCCAAGGGTCTCAATCCGGATCCGGCTACCCGTTATGCTTGCATTGGCCGGGAAACGGAAGCCCGGTTGCGGCAATTGGGCCATGCGGCTTGGCTTGTGGCGGCGGAACCCCGCTTGGACCGGCTGGCCCGGCAATTAATCGAAGCGTTGAGGAGTGAATGCCATGTTTCCAAACACTCGCTTGCACCGGTTGCGGCAAACCCCGTCGTTGCGGGAGATGTTCATTGAGAATCACTGGAATTTTAAAGATCTGATCGTGCCCCATTTCGTGGTTGCC
>JAKOSX010000278.1 GCA_029776595.1 Bacillota bacterium
CAGACGGACGAGGCCGGCATGTTTGTGGGAATCAACGGCGAGTATCGCGTCAAGAATGTTTATGTCGGGGACGAGCCGTTGGATCTGAACAAAACCTACACCGTGGCCAGCCACAACTATTTGTTGCAGAATATGGGCGATGGTTACACAATGTTTGCGGATAATGTCTACACCCAGGACAATGTGATGGTCGATGTTCAGGTGCTGATCACTTACATAACCGAGGGCTTGGGCGGATTGATCGGTGCGGAGTATGCCGAGCCCGAGGGACGAATCATCTTTGTGGAAGAAAAGAGAAAGTAAGAGACGGGTAATTATGCGGATCCACTTCGATTTTCAGACCTTGTTACTCCCAGAGCCTTTGGTTGTCTTGGTGACTTCCATGAGCCGGGAAGAAGGTTTGTTGGTCGAAGTGGATCATTTTCTAAAGATCACGTTTACCAATTACGGAACCGGTTTTCGTTTTGCGTTTCCAGATTGCATTTATGCTGTGGATTGTCTAAATTAACGATGCTCGGAGGATGAAGGATGAAGAAGTTGAAAATTGCCGACGGGATACACATGTTGACGATGAATGTTGAGGATATACTATTTGAGGGGATCTGGGAGATTGCCAATGGCGTAACTCTTAATTCCTATATTGTTCAGGGCGAAAAGGCGGCAATAATCGATGGGGTAATTGGTTGGGATGGGATCCCGGAGACCCTTTATCGAAGTTTGGCAGAGATCGGGGTTGACCTCCAAAAGATCGACTATTTGGTTGTTAACCATATGGAACCGGACCATTCTGGCTGGATTGCCAACTTCCGTAAAATTAAGGATGATTTTACGGTCATCTGTACGGAAAAAGCGGCCAAAATGGTAGCTTCCTTTTATGGTGAAGATAAAATAAGGATCGTGCAGGAAGGAGATACGCTCGACCTTGGCAAGGGTAAGCTATTGAGTTTCCACCCGGTACCAAACGTACACTGGCCAGACACCATGTACACCTATGAACGGCAGACCAAAACGCTCTTCTCCTGTGATATGTTTGGCGCCTTTGGCCGCATGGGAGAGCATTGTTTTGATGATGAGTTGACACCGGAAGAGATCGCCTTCTTTGAAGCGGAAGGAATCAGGTATTATTCTAATGTGATGACCACGTTTACATCCAGTTTGCGGAAGGCGCTTGCGAAAGCAAAAGCGCTGGACATAAAGACGATCGCCCCTGGTCATGGCCCGGTTTACCGGAAAAATCCGCAAAAAATCATCGATGATTATACCCGGTTTTCCCAATATGCGGACGGGGCCGGCAAGAATGAAGTCGCCATATTATGGGGCTCCATGTATGGAATGACGGCGAAAGCGGTTGATTATGTTGAAAGTATCCTGCAAAGAGAAGGCGTCAAATACAACAGGCTGGAAATGCCATTGGAAAGTGATAGTGAAATGATCGCCACTGTTTTTAAATCGGCCGGGATTATTGTTGCCGCCCCCACTTATGAGTACAAGCTTTTTCCACCGGTGGCGGCCGCTTTAAATGAGCTTGGCCGAAAAC
>JAKOSX010000279.1 GCA_029776595.1 Bacillota bacterium
GGACTGGGAATGCCATTGCGGTAAATATAAACGGGTTCGGTATAAAGGAATTATCTGTGACCGCTGCGGTGTGGAAGTCACCCGTTCCAAAGTGAGACGGGAACGTCTGGGACATATTGAACTTGCCGCCCCGGTCTCCCATATCTGGTATTTTAAAGGGATTCCCAGCCGGATGGGGCTTTTACTGGATATGTCCCCCCGTCATCTGGAAAAGGTCCTTTACTTTGCGTCCTATGTCGTGATCGACAGCGGTAACACTCCGTTATTGAAGAAACAGCTGTTGTCCGAGAACGAATACAGGGAAGCCCGGGAAAAATACGGGAATGAGTTTAAAGCCTTGATGGGCGCCGAGGCCATCAAGATTTTGCTGGAAGAGATCGATTTGGACAAATTGTCCGCCGAGTTGAAAAAGGAAGTCCGGGAAGTCAGCGGGCAACGCCGCGTGCGGGCCATCCGCCGTTTGGAAGTGGTGGAAGCCTTCCGGAAGTCCGGAAGTCGGCCGGAATGGATGATTATGGACGTTATTCCGGTGATTCCGCCGGAGCTCCGTCCCATGGTCCAGTTGGATGGCGGCCGCTTCGCCACCTCTGACTTGAACGATCTCTACCGCCGGGTCATCAACCGAAACAACCGCCTGAAACGGCTTTTGGAGTTGGGGGCCCCGGATATCATCGTCCGTAATGAAAAACGGATGCTTCAAGAAGCGGTGGATGCCCTCATCGATAACGGCCGCCGTGGCCGCCCGGTTACCGGACCGGGGAATCGTCCTCTGAAATCCTTAAGTGACATGCTCAAGGGGAAACAAGGTCGGTTCCGTCAAAATCTTTTGGGTAAACGGGTCGACTATTCCGGGCGTTCGGTCATTGTGGTCGGTCCGGAACTGAAGTTGCATCAATGCGGTCTTCCGAAAGAGATGGCATTGGAATTGTTCAAGCCGTTCGTGATGAAACGCCTGGTGGATCTGGGCTATGTTCACAATATCAAAAGCGCCAAACGGATGGTGGAACGGGTCAAGACGGAAGTCTGGGACGTTCTCGAAGAAGTCATTCATGAACATCCGGTCTTGTTAAACCGTGCCCCGACCCTGCATCGTCTGGGAATTCAGGCGTTTGAGCCGGTATTGGTTGAAGGCCGCGCCATTCAGATTCACCCGTTGGTATGTACCGCTTACAACGCAGACTTCGACGGCGACCAAATGGCGGTGCACGTGCCGTTGTCCACCGAAGCCCAGGCTGAGGCCAGAATTTTAATGCTGTCAGCCCATAATATTCTGTCGCCGGCCAACGGGCGCCCCATTGCCACACCGACCCAGGATATGGTTTTGGGATGTTACTATTTGACCATTATGTATGAAGGGGCTATCGGCGAAGGAAAAGTCTTTGACAATCCCAACGACGTGATGGCCGCCTATAACGCCGGAGCGGTGGACCTCCATGCGAAGATTCGTTACCGGATCAACGGAAAAGAGCTCGAAACCACTCCGGGACGGGTGATCTTCAATGATCAGGTCAGATTGGATTTGGATCCCGATCCGGTGGAGAACTTTAAGTTGACCAACTGTGTTATCGACCGGGGCAAACTTGGCCAATTGGTCGGTAAATGCGCCCGGGTTCACAGCGTGGCTAAGACCGCTGAGATTTTGGACCAAATTAAACGTCTTGGGTTCCGTTTCGCCACCCAATCCGGTACCACCATCGGCATCAGCGACATTACGGTGCCGAAGGAGAAGAAGCGTATTCTGGCCGAAGCTGAACTCCAGGTTGAACAAGTTGACGAACAATATCGCCGTGGCTTGATTACCGGGGATGAACGGTATCAAATGTTCATCGATATTTGGACCAAAGCCAAAGAAGAAGTCACTTCGGTAATGAATAAATCCATGGATAAACTGCATAATCCGGTCTACATGATGTCCATTTCCGGAGCCCGCGGTAACCCCGCCCAGTTGTCACAGCTTGCCGGTATGCGCGGATTGATGACCGACCCCTCCGGACGGATTATCGACTTGCCGATTCGGGCCAGTTTCCGTGAAGGGTTGACGGTTTTGGAATTCTTCATTTCAACTCACGGTGCCC
>JAKOSX010000280.1 GCA_029776595.1 Bacillota bacterium
TTCGGCATGTTTGCCGTGCCGATGAAGGAGATCGTCCGGATCCATTCGTCTTCCGGAACCACCGGGATTCCGACGGTGGTGGGGTATACCAAAAACGACTTGGTGACCTGGTCCAATCTGGTGGCCCGTTTTGTCAGCGCGGCCGGGGTCACCAGTGACGATATCGTCCAAATTTCTTTCGGATACGGCTTGTTTACCGGCGGCTTCGGCCTCCATTACGGCATGGAGCGAGTGGGAGCCACGGTGGTTCCGATATCCAGCGGTAATACCGAACGCCAGATCAAGATCATGCGGGACTTTGGGAGCACGGCCTTGGTCGCCACTCCGTCCTATGCGTTGCATATGGCGGAAGTTGCCCGGGAGATGGGCGTCCTCGACCGGTTGAAACTCCGGGTGGGGCTTTTCGGAGCCGAGCCCTGGTCCGAGAATATGCGAAAAGAGCTGGAGAAAGCCTGGGGAATCGTCGCCACGGACAATTACGGGTTGAGCGAAGTGATTGGGCCGGGCGTATCGGGAGAATGCACCGAGTTTTGCGGCCTGCATATTTCGGAGGACCATTTTATCCCGGAAATTATTGACCCGAAGACCGGCGAGGTGAAAGGCCCCGGCGAAGAGGGCGAGTTGGTGATTACGGCATTGACGAAAGAAGCCTTGCCCATTATCCGTTACCGGACCAAGGACATCACTTCGTTGGACTATGAGAAGTGCGCCTGCGGCCGGACAACGGTCCGCATGAAAAAAACGCTGGGCCGTTCCGACGATATGCTGATAATCCGCGGCGTCAACGTTTTCCCGTCCCAGATCGAAAGCGTGCTGATGGAGATCGAAGAGGTTGATCCCCATTATCTGTTGATCGTGGACCGGGTTGGCCATCTGGATACGCTGGAGGTCCGGGTGGAAGTGCCGGAACGCATCTTCACCGGCAATCTGCGGGATCTGGAGGATTTGACGGAGAAGATTAAACGGAAGATCGATTCGTTACTCAATATTTCCGTCAAAGTAAAGCTGGTTGAGCCGAAAAGCATCGAACGGAGTGTCGGAAAAGCCAAACGGGTCATCGACAACCGTAAGTTTTGATGAAAATTTTGTAAACGCCCCGATCTTGGGGCGTTTTTTCATTGTAATTTTGTGATTTCCAGTGTAATATATTTACAATATATTACAATATGTTTGAATTTGGAATTTTCGGTGAAAAAAAAGAATAAATTGCCGATATTATAAATAGAAGAACCGTGGTTCCTGTAAACAGACAAGCTCCGCAAAAAAAGATTAAGGAGGTGAACATTGATGCGGTTGTTACCCATTGGATTACAAATCCGGCCGATGGCTGAATCCGATTATGATGCGGTGTTTCGGCTGTATCGTCAGTTGGTCGGGAAAGGGATGAGTTGCGAACGGGAATTTGCCCGGATATTCAAGAGTTTCTTTGCCTCCGGTGATCGGGAAGCATATGTGGCGGATGTGCATCATAATGTGATCGGCTTCATTACCCTGTATTATTTCGATGTTTTCCATCATTGCGGCCAGGTGGCCAGCATTCAGGAGCTGGTCGTCACCGAAGAATTCCGCGGACGGGGCGTGGGACGGACGTTGGTAAATTTCGTCAAAGAGAAGATGGCGGAGAAACAATGCCGCGGCCTAGAAGTTGCTACCGATCTGTTGCATAGCGGAGCCCGAGCGTTTTTTCAAAAATGTGGTTTACAGGGAAAACCGTCATTTGCCGTAAACTGATGATGGAAACGAGGATGCATCGTTGGTTTTCGGTATATAGCCAGCTGAACTGTCAGCTGGTTTTTTTCATGCCGTTGTCGGGAAAATTCAGCCCCGTTGGCTGAAAAAGGTTTTTTGAGTATAATCGAAATAAGAAACGGATGGCAGGAAAAATTATTTTAATACGGAATTTATATTGGAATAAGGAGTGCCGAATAGCAGGGGTGCTAATGAAGAATCTGTTAATCTTTCCAAACCCGATGAAGCCGCATGCCATGGAGTTGGCCGGCCGTTTGGTGCCGCTTTTGTTGGAGCGGGAGTTTCAGCCGATATTCAGCCGGGAGATGGCGGAACGGGTGGGATATCCTCAATATGGCCGGGCTTCGGAGGCGTTATGGGATGACCTTGATTTGGTGGTGGTCCTCGGCGGGGACGGGACGATGCTCAGCGCGGCCCGGCAGGTTTATCCCAGGGAGATCCCGCTTTTGGGAGTGAATCTCGGCCACCTGGGTTTTTTAACGCGGGTGGAAAGCCATCGGCTGGAAGAAGCCTTGGATCTTCTGCGGGCCGGCCGTTATCAGTTTGAAGACCGGACCATGCTGGAGGCGGTGGCTCTACGGGACGGGCGGCAACTGGACCGTTTGGTCGCCCTCAACGAACTGGTGGTGAACCGTAATGCCTTTGCCACCATGATTAAACTGGAGACCTGGATCGACGGGGAATATTTTACTACCTATCCGGCAGACGGGCTCATTGTGGCGACGGCCACCGGTTCCACGGCCTATTCCCTTTCGGCCGGCGGTCCCATCGTGGACCCGCGGGCCCGGGCGCTTTTGGTGACCCCCATTTGCCCGCATTCGTTATATGCCAGACCGGTGGTGCTCAGCGAAATGGCGGAGATCCGCGTGAGACTGGCGCCGGGCCAGGCGGACGGCACGTTGACGGCGGACGGCCATAACGGCCTGACGGTGAAGGCGTGCGACGAGATTCGTATCGGTAAAGCCAATCGGTGTACCCGGTTGTTGCGATATCAAGATCAGGGATTGTTTGAAACATTACGTATGCGTTTGAAAGAGGGGCGGATTTGAAAGGTTGGGTAACCGGATGAAAACTGAACGTCAAGCGATGATTGTGTCGCTCATTAAAAACAATGTAGTCAGTACCCAGGAAGAATTGGGCGAAGCCCTTAAGAATCAGGGGATTATGGTGACTCAGGCCACCCTGTCGCGGGATATCAAGGAGTTGGGCCTGATCAAAACGCCGACGTTGGACGGGGGCTATCGGTATGCGTTGCCGCAGGACCGGACGCCTGCCGATGTGATGCGGCGGGCCCAACGCATGCTGGAAGACGCCGTGGTGGCGGTGGATGCCGCCGAAAACATTCTGGTGATTAAGACCATGAGCGGAAGCGCCCAGGGCGTGGCTGCGGCGTTTGATGACTTGGAATGGCCCGAAGTGGTCGGGACGGTGGCCGGGGATAATACGATTATTGCCGTGATTCGTTCCAAGGAACTGACCGGAACCGTTATGGAAAGGCTCCGCCAACTGAGGGGGTAGCGGCTTGTTACAGCAGATTGTGGTTCGAAATATTGCCTTGATCGACCGGATCAGCCTGGAATTCGATCCGGGCTTTAATGTGTTGACCGGAGAGACCGGCGCCGGAAAGTCCATCATCATCGATGCCTTGAGCCTGGCGTTGGGCGGCCGGTTCAGTTCAGAGATGCTGCGTTCCGGGGCGGATCAGGCCGTGATCGAGGCGGTCTTCGACATCGAAAACCAGCCGGAACTTGAGGCTTATCTGGAAGAAGTAGGAGCGCCGCTGGACCCGGACCATATGCTGGTCATCCAACGGGAGATCGGCGCCAACGCCAAGAACCGCTGCCGGGTGAACGGCCATCTGGTGCCGGTGTTGGTTCTGGCCAAAATCGGCGAATATCTCATTGACATTCATGGGCAACACGAACACCAGTCGCTGCTCTTCCCCGAAAAGCAGTTGGAACTGCTGGACCGGTATTGCGGCAAGACCTGTATGGAACTGCGGGAACGGTTTCAGGGTCTGTATCGGGAGTGGCAGGAGCGGTTGGCCGAATTTAACCGGCTGCGCCAGGATGAATCGGAAATCGTCCGCCGTATCGATCTTCTCCAATTTCAATTGGATGAGATCAACCGGGCGAAGTTGGTTTTGGACGAAGATGAAGATTTGCTCAAAGAAAAAGAGCTGCTCCGGTCCTCCGAAAAGTTGTTCCAAGCCGCCAGTTTGTCTTACCAAGCCCTTTATGACAATGAGAACGGGCAGTCCGCTGTCGAACTGCTGGCGGAGGCGGAGCGGATGATCAGCCAGGCGGCGGAGATCGACGACCGGTTGAAGCCGGTGTTGGAGATGTTACGGGAAGCCGCCTGCCAGGCGGAAGAGGCATCCCGGGAGATCCGGGGGTATCAGGAACAGGTGCAGTTTGATCCGGAACGGCTGGCCCTCATCGAGGACCGGTTGGACGAGATCAATCGTTTAAAGCGGAAATACGGTAGTTCCATCGCGGAAATATTGCTTTTTGCCGAGAAGTGCGACAAAGAACTGCAGGAGATCTCCAACCGGGAGGAACATTCGGCCCGTTTGGCATCGGAACTGGAACGGCTCCGCTCGGAACTGGGAGCCTTGGCCGAGGAACTCTCCCGCTTGCGGCGGGAGGGGGCGGACCGGTTGGAGCAGGCCATTGTGGCGCAATTGGCGGATTTGAATATGGCCAAGACCCGGTTTAAGATCCAGTTGACGCAGGCGGACAGCCCCGAAGGGGTTCCCTTTGGCGGCCGGACGGTGGAGATCGGGCTCCAAGGTGCGGACCGGGCCGAATTTATGGTGGCGCCCAATCCCGGCGAGCCGTTGAAACCCTTGACCAAAATAGCGTCCGGCGGCGAGCTTTCCCGGATGATGTTGGCCTTAAAGGCGATTTTGGCCGAGTTGGACCAGACGCCGACCATGGTCTTTGACGAGATCGATGTGGGGATCGGGGGACGGACCGCTCAGGCGGTGGCTGAAAAGATCCTCCTGATCGGCCAGGCCCGGCAGGTGTTGTGTATCACTCATCTGCCCCAGATTGCCAGTATGGCGCAACGCCATTTCTTCATTGAAAAGGAGATTGTCGGCGACCGGACGCACGTCACGGTACGGCCGTTGATGATGAACGAACGCATCGACGAATTGGCCCGGATGTTGGGCGGGGCCCAGGTGACGGAGACCACGCGGCAACATGCCCGGGAGATGCTGACGATGGCTGAAAACCTTCGTTTACATCGGATTGGACATATCAATTAAACGGATGCAACATTTCGGCTTTTTTTGCGTTGGATCATTTATCGGGAACGGTGGATATTGATTTTTACCCAAGCGAAAGGTGGGGATGACGGTGAAAAAAGGCAATCTGGTCGTCTGGCTGGTGGTAGCGGGTTTGCTGTCCTTGGCCGTGCTGGGTGGAGTCTCTTGGACGGTTTCGGCCAAAACAGCCCCGGTGGTCGGCGGGATCGCGCCCAACTTTACGTTGCAGGATATCAGCGGAAAAAGCGTAGAACTGAACCAGGTTTTAAAGCAGAAGAAGGTAACATTGGTTAACTTCTGGGCTACCTGGTGTCCGCCGTGCCGGGCGGAGATCCCTGAACTCATCAGCTTTTACAAGAAATACAAAGCCAAAGGCGTGGAGTTACTTGCTGTCAATCTTCAGGAGAATGCGTCTGATGTCAGGACGTTTGCCAGAAATAACGGCATGGACTTCCCGGTATTGCTGGACGGCAGCGGCCGGGTGGGACAGCTGTATCAAGTGATGGCTATTCCGACCACGTTTTTCTTAAACAGCAGCGGAAAAATTGTCTCCAAGATCGAAGGGTCTACCAATATGGCCACTTTGGAAGCAAAAGTCCGTGCGATCCTGGGTGAATAACCCCAAAAACCTAGTGTTGAACTTGAGTGAGGTGTCAATATGCCGATATATGAGTACCGTTGTCAAAGCTGTGGGCATGTGATAGAACTTTTGCAGAAGATGGACAGCCAAAGCGCAGACCGGCCCTGTCCGACATGCGGCGGTACGGACCTGCGGAAGATGATCTCCGCCCATCAGGTAGGCAGAACCCAGGCTTTCTCCCGGCCTGCCTGCGAAACGGCAGGCAGTTGTGTGCCGTCCGGCGGGTGCTGCAGCGGCTGCGGGATGCATTGAACGATATAAATATGACGGAATACCGATGATTCATACCTTGAGGACAACACGCCGGACGAACCACGGAATATACTGTATCAGGCAGTGAAATTCTGCCTGAAACGGAGATGGTTTGACGGATGAAACTCGGATTTTTACTGATGCGAATGCTAATCCGGGAATTGTTTCGTTCGGATTGGTAATTTTATCGAAACCTCTCACAGGCCATGTGAGAGGTTTTTTTCATCTTTAGCAGGAATTTTTGATGATAAACATTGAAAATGCAGGAGATTATGTACGATAATAAAATAAAACGCAACGGAATATCCATGGATGGCCGTAAGATATTCAAGAGGTAACGATGGCGAAAGAAA
>JAKOSX010000281.1 GCA_029776595.1 Bacillota bacterium
AAGAACCTCGGAGTCCGTGCCGCGATTATATAGCAGCGCACTGTGTTCTGTGTGCTGTGAACTGTGAATCCATATAAATTATGCAACGGTAGATATTTACGAGGAGGACTTTATGAAGAAGACGAAAATCATCTGCACACTTGGACCGGCCAGTTCCAGTGTTGCGGTTTTGGAAAAATTGATCAATGCCGGTATGAATATTGCCCGATTAAATTTTTCCCATGGCACCCATGCGGAGCATGCGGAACGGATCCGGCTGGTGCGGGAAGCGGCAGCCAAGACCAAACAACCCATCGGGATTTTAGCGGATATTCAAGGGCCGAAGATTCGAACTGGTCTCTTGCCCAATGAACCGTTACAGATGAATGAGGGAGACCGGTTTTTTCTTTCATCGGATCCTGCCAAAGAAGGATTGCCCGGATACATTTATGTTAAATATCCGACCCTTGAGGATGATGTGATCGTCGGCAGGAAAATCTTTTTGGCCGACGGGATGATCGGCCTGGATGTGCTGGAGAAACGTTCGGAAGGAATTCTTTGCGAAGTCACCGGCGGAGGAGAGCTGACCTCCAAGAAAGGCGTCACTCTTCCCGGCGTGGCCGTTAATTTGCCCGCAATGACGGAGAAGGACCGAGAAGACATTGCTTTTGCCGTTGAACAGAAACTGGACTTTATTGCCGTATCTTTTGCCAGAAAAGCGGAGCATATCGAAGAGATTCGCAACTATGTCCGGGAATTGGGCGGCCATCAGATGCTTATTGCCAAAATTGAAAACGAAGAAGGTTTTCAAAACAGCGAAGAGATATTGGGGGTCGCCGACGGGATCATGGTGGCCCGGGGCGATTTGGGCGTCGAGGTCCCGCCGGAAGAGGTTCCGTTAATCCAACGGCATTTGATCGAATTGTGCAATAATATTGGGAAACCGGTTATTACAGCTACAGAAATGTTGGAAACGATGGTACGCAATCCTCGGCCGACACGAGCTGAGATTACCGATATTGCCCATGCCATCTTTGACGGGACCGACGCGATAATGTTATCCGCCGAGACGGCCGTTGGGAAACATCCGGTGGCTGCGGTGGAAATCATGACTCGGGTTGCCCAGCGGATTGAGGAGTCCTTGAAATATGAGAAAATTCTGGCCAGAAAACGCGTCAGCGCATTTCCCAGCGTTTCGGATGCCATCAGCCATGCCACCTGCCAAACGGCGCTGGACTTGAAGACGGTTGCCATTATTACATCCACCCAGTCCGGGAGCACCGCCCGTATGGTATCCAAATACCGGCCACAGGCTCCCGTGGTGGCTGCGACGCCGTCGGAACAAGTTGCCCGTCAGCTCAGCATCAACTGGGGCGTTTATCCCATTTTGGTTCCCGTTGCCGACAATATTGACCATATGTTTGAAGTCAGCGTGGCTGCAGCCAAAAATCATGGTTTTGTTTCCACGGGCGATTTGATTGTCATCACGGCGGGTGTCAGCACCGGCGTGCCTGGCTCCACCAATTTATTAAAAGTCCATTATGTGGAATAATAAAACATCAAGTTTAAGGGGTGAAACATATGTTGGAATTATCGCAATCCAGCTTTAAAAAGGATGTTCTGGAATCTGAGAAACCGGTATTAGTCGATTTTTGGGCACCCTGGTGCGGGCCGTGCCGGATGGTGGCGCCGGTGGTTGAGGAACTGGCTGCGGATTATGCCGATAAGATGGTGGTCGGGAAAGTCAATGTGGATGAAAATCAGGAATTGGCCGCCTCCTACGGCGTCATGAGCATCCCTACCCTGTGCCTTTTCGTCAACGGGGAAGTCGTCACTCGTTTGGTAGGTTTCCGGCCGAAAAAAGAGATTGCTGCGGAGATTGAGAAATATTTGTAAGATGTATTGACAATGGCACAATTTGAATAAAATGCCGATTAATCATTGACAGTGCCTGGCCTATCATATATAATTTGGATTGATTTTTATTAAAATTGAATATCTCATCAAGAGCGGTGGAGGGACAGGGCCTGATGATACCCAGCAACCCAAAACGACCAGTGTCGTTTTACGGTGCTAATTCCCCCAGAGCAATCTGGAAGATGAGCGGCTAACGATTCCTTCCGATTGGAAGGATTATTTTTTTCAATGGAGTGATGCATATTGAGTCAAAGGCATTTGTTTACCTCGGAGTCAGTAACGGAAGGCCATCCGGACAAGATCTGCGATCAGGTTTCCGACGCCATATTGGATGCGATCTTTAGTTGCGACCCTCAGGCCAGAGTTGCATGTGAAACGGCAGTGACCACCGGATTGGTGTTGGTCATGGGGGAGATTACTACCAACTGTTATGTGGATATTCCCAAGATAGTCCGGGAGACCATCCGGGAAATCGGCTATACTCGGGCTAAATACGGATTTGACTGTGATACCTGCGCTGTGATAACATCCATCGATGAACAGTCTCCGGATATCGCCATGGGTGTCGATAAAGCCTTGGAAGCCAGAACCGGAGAGATGGACGAGGAAGCCATAGAAGCCATTGGTGCCGGCGACCAGGGGTTGGTGTTCGGTTTTGCCTGTGATGAGACGCCTGAATACATGCCCATGCCGATTGCTTTGGCTCACCGGCTGACCCGTCGTCTGGCTGAAGCACGCAAAAACGGAGAGTTGCCTTATTTGCGTCCGGACGGTAAAAGTCAGGTTACCGT
>JAKOSX010000282.1 GCA_029776595.1 Bacillota bacterium
GACGATCACACCGCCACCCTCGCCGCGAACATAACCATTCGCGCGGGCGTCGAATGTTTTGCATTTGCCATCCGGAGCCAAAACACCGGCTTTGGTAAAAGCGATCGAGTGCGCCGGCGACAGAATCATATTTACACCACCCGCAAGCGCCATGTTGCACTCCCCGCTCCGGAGACTTTGACAAGCCAGATGCACGGCAGTCAGAGAAGAAGAACACGCCGTATCGATGGCAATGCTTGGCCCGCGGAAATTGAAAAAATAAGAAATGCGGTTTGCTGCGATAGATAAAGCGTTTCCTGTACCCGAATGGCTGGTAATCAGCAACGGATCACCAAATTGAAGATGACTGTATTCATTGATGGAGATCCCGATGAATACCCCGGTTTTTGTACCGTCAAGGCTGGATTTGACGTGGCCTGCATCGTCGAGAGCTTCGCAGGCTAACTCCAGTATCAACCGTTGTTGCGGATCCATGTATTTTGCTTCCATTGGCGAAATGCCAAAAAAGGAAGGATCGAACTGATCGATGTTGTCCAGAAATCCGCCCCAATAGGAAATTGCTTTCCCGGGCACGGAAGGGTCAGGATGATAGAACGCCTGCTTTGGCCACCGGTCTGCCGGAACTTCGGAGATCGCATCGACACCATCGCGGAGTAATTGCCAGAAAGATTCGGGACCATCCGCCCCTGGAAACCGGCAGCCCATGCCAATGATGGCAATCGGTTCTGCTGACGTATCGGCTATTGACTTTTTTGATTCGGCAGACGTCTTATTTTCCGTTTCCCCGATCAGGTAACGGGAAAGTGCTGATATATTTGGATAATCATAAGCCAGGGTCGGCGAGAGCCGGCGGCCTAGCAATTCTTCCAGATCGCCTGAAAGCGTGACAGCGTCGAGTGAGGATAGTCCGTAGCTCGAAAAAGGTTCATGAATATCAATCGTATCCGGAGATAGTTGCAACAGCTGCGCGATGTGCGTAATCAACCAATCCTGAATTTCTCTTGTGTTCATAATATTTTGAATACTACTTCTTGGAGCGGTTCCCACCCACCTGCATTTGCCATAATGCAGTCATACCGGGTCGCCGGTCGGGTACACCCTGCGGGTTTTCAGTACCCATACGATTCCATATTAGCGGATATGCCTCAACAGACGGCACTTCTTTCATCTTCTCTGGCTGCTGTATATTACGCTCCGCCTCAGCAATAAATGGCGCTAATTCATCCTGTTTCACTTTTGTCCGTTTTGCTTCCCGCTCTTTAAATTGCGGAAGGACCTCCCTTCCAAAAAGTTCCATAGATTTACAGATATGCTCATGACGGTAGTTCCCACTTTGTTGCAACAAAATCAATTGGTCTACACCCGCTTCTTCCAAAGCGCGAAAATTTTCAATCAGATGTTCGGGGCTTCCTATCCCCCGCATGCCGGCCTTCTTTCTTTCACGTTCCATCTGTTGAATATCAAATTCCGGTTTCTTTTTAAATTCACTCCACAAATTGGTACGGCCGGGAATGTGCGTACCATCGCGCCAATAATGACCTAGTCCGAATGCAAAAAATTGGGCGCCCTCCTGACCTTGCTCCATCGCAGTTTCATAATCATGATCGCACATAAATCCTGTGAGCATTGCCACATTCGGATTCACAGATTGTCCAATGGGTATGCACTGCCTTTTGAAGGTTTCATAATACTCCTCCACCCAAAATCTCGCTTCATCTGCGTTGACAAAAGCAAAAGTCAGCGCTCCCATCCCTAATTGGGCAGCCAGGTTCAGACTGTCCCGATTCGAACAAGCCGCCCAAATTGGAGGATGCGGTTTCTGCAAAGGTTTCGGTACCACATTTCGGTGCGGCATCGAGAAGTATTTTCCCTGGAAACCCGGATAAGGTTCCATGCACATCATTTTTGCAGTCTCTTGTACCGCTTCAGTCCACATGGGGCGTTTGTCCACAAAGTCGACGCCAAACCCTTCCAGTTCCATTCGGGAGCCGGACTCTCCGGTGCCCCACTCCACACGCCCGCCACTGATTATATCAAGCGTGGCAAGGCGTTCTGCGATTCTCGCCGGATGATTAAATTTGGGCGACATCACGACAATGCCGTGTCC
>JAKOSX010000283.1 GCA_029776595.1 Bacillota bacterium
ACGTCAAATTTGGCCGGATAGCCGTTTAACGTCGTAATGGTCGGATTGGCTAATATTTTGGCTTTGGCTTTTCCTTTTTGGGCCTGCAGCGAAGCGCTGGTCGTGCTGTTGGTGGACGAAGCGGATTCGCGGTAAGTGATTCCGCCGGTACTTGGATTAAAATACAGTTCTTTACCATTATCCAGTGAAATGGTTCCGCTCGGGGCCTTCCAGAAGAGTTCGTCGGAGTCGGTGATTTGAAGCACCATGATGTCGAAGACGATGAGCGGATTGATCTGATCGATCTTTTCAATATAGGATTTCACCTGAGTGATCAGGTTTTGGGGGCCGTTGACTACGATGGCGTTGGCTTCTTTAAGGACGATCAGATCGTTTTTTGGAATGGACGAAGGAATCATCTTCAGGACATCTTCGGCTTTTAAGTAACTGATTTTAATCACTTCGGTCCGATCTTCGATGGAGGCCACGTCGACTTGTTTGAGATATTCAATGAAAAGCTCGTGGACGGACGGCGGTGCGGTGACGATTAACGCATTTTTCTCCGGCAATTGGACAAAATTTTGCCTTGGAAAAATAGGAGGTAAAGTATTCAAAAGTTGTTCCGACTTAATATATTGGATGGGATAAATCTTCACGACGGCGAAGTCCCGGTTTTCGGGGCGGACGATCAATCCGTCGCCGATGACATAGGTGCCGTCAATTTGGGTATAGGTAAAAATCGTTCCTTTAAAGATAAAATCCATCACTTGGGTGAAGCTCATTTTCTGAAGGCGAAGATTATTCACAGTCCAGTTCACTTGGCTGAGGATGACAATATTCAAGTCAGCTCTCCGGGCCATTTCATTTAAAATGACAGTCAACGGGGCGGTTTGGATGTCCAGATCAAAGAGGTTTTTCTCCGGATCGTAGGTGATCCGGATATTTTTATTTTGGTTGGGATTGGAACGGATCTGGAGATATGACGGGTGTTTCTCCAATAGCCATCCTTGATTTTCGAGAATAACGGCTAAGCCTTGGGAGAGGGGCAGATCCTGAAAGTGAACGGTAACAGTGCCCCGGACATCCCGGTCAACAATGATATTTTGTCCGATCTGCCGGGAAATCTCTTTGGCTAAGAGCATAATGTCCACATTGTCGGCATCCACGGAAAGCAGGCCGTCTTTAAAACGAACCCGGAATGCGCCGCTGGAACGGGTAATCCGCCAGGCTTCTCCTTCTTTGTGAAGCAACAGTCCGTTTGTTGCGCAGATAAGCTGAAGGCTGTCCGCCATGCTAAGGTTTTGAAGATAAACAGTTATGTTTTGGGTCGCATTTTGATCGGGGACCACGGAGATACCGGTTTTTTCGGTAAGTGCCCGGCAAAAAACCGGTAACGGCACATTTTTGGCATCGATGGTCAACCGGTCGTTTTCGTAGAACAAGGTAAACGGAATCAGGGGGGTGGATTTTCGTTTGATCAGGGAAACGGAGCCGACAGGTTCGGCCATACAATGGATTCGGGCCAATATGGCGTTGACTGCATCGGCAAGCGGGGCAGGCGGTATGGAGATGGAGACGGTTTC
>JAKOSX010000284.1 GCA_029776595.1 Bacillota bacterium
CACCGGCCGGCCGACGACCTGGAACCCATGCTTGATAAGGCCCGTAAAGAGATTATGCCCTATTATCAGCAGGAAGAGGACGTTCTCTCCTATGTACTCTTCCCTGAAGTGGCCATGGAATTTTTCAAATATCGGGCCAATCACAAAGAGTAACATCGGATCCAAAAAAAGAGGCGAAAGCCTCTTTTTTTAGTCCAGAAATTATTAATAGTTTGTAAAGTTTGGCATGTTTTTCTTCTATTATGCTGCGGCGGATGATACCATAAAAAAGAATTTGGAAACTGTCAGAGGGAGGATATGGATGGCAGACTTACAACGGGGACTTGCGATGGAATTGGTCCGGGTGACTGAGGCGGCGGCTTTACGGGCCAGCCGGTGGCTGGGGAACGGCAACAAAGACATGGTGGACAAAGCGGCTTCCGATGCCATGCGCGGCATGCTGGATCTGATTTCTGTCAAAGGGAAAGTGATTATCGGCGAAGGCGAGAAAGATAAAGCGCCTATGTTGTATATTGGCGAAAAGGTGGGCGACTGGAAAGAAGACTCGCCGGAGGTGGATATTGCGGTGGATCCGGTGGACGGAACCCGCCTGGTGGCCAACGGTTTGCCCAACGCCATTTCGGTTCTGGCTGCCGGTACCAAGGATTCGTTAATGCCTTTCCCCGGTTTTTATATGCATAAGTTGGCTTGCGGCCCGGAACTCAAAGGGAAATTGGACATCAATGCTAGTGTGCGGGAAAACCTGAAAGTGGCTGCCGCAGTGCTGCAAAAGGATGTTAAAGACTTAACCATTGTGGTGTTGGACCGGGAACGCCATCGGGACTTGATCGAAGAGATCCGGGCGGCCGGTGCCCGCATCAAACTCATCGCCGACGGCGACGTGGCCGGTGCCATTTCGACGGCTTTGGGGAATGTGGACATTTACATGGGTATCGGCGGGGCGCCGGAAGGGGTCATTGCCGCCGCAGCCTTGAAATGTTTGGACGGGGAGATTCAAACCCGGTTTTTCCTGAAAGACAAGGAAGAGGAAAAATCCATCCGCGCCATGGGGTTTGATACCAATAAAGTGTATTATACGGACGATTTGGCCAAAGGCGATGAGATCATCTTTGCGGCGACGGGAGTAACGTCCGGAGAGTTTCTGGAGGGTATCTCTTTCGGAAGCCAGAAAGCCATCAGCCATTCCATTTTGATGCGCGCCAAGTATCGGACGGTCCGTTACATTAAAACCGTGCATAACTTGAAATATAAGACCATTCCGTCGCGGGAACGGAATCAAGAGGAAAAAGTCTGATGCCATTATCCTGAAGGATAAACGATTATGGCCATAACTGGTCTTTGTCATGATCTGACGATAAGAGACGGGTTATGGCTTTTATTTTAGTTTGAAACAACCCGGCATGCTTTATGACGGCCGGGTTGTTTTTCGGGAATAACCGAATTATATCCGGGGTTCCAAGCGCTTGCCGATAAATGAGATGCCGTCGCATTTCGGGCATAGGGGAAGCGCTTTTTGCGAATCGTCCATTTTGACCAGATGGTCGCAGATGATGCATTTATAAATTCCGTTTCTGGGACGGGATCCTGCCAAAGCCAAGCCCATCACCTCCTTTCCGAGAGTTTATTGTATGAACGTGCTGCCTTAAATAAGGTAAACAATGGGTTACGTTTTGGCGAAATTTTCGCGAGGGATAAAAATCATTGGCTTCGGATTTAAAAGTCACGTTTGAAAACATCCTGATATTTTGCTATAATGGAAAGAGTTAAATTATCCGAGGGACGGTCATGGAACGAGTCTCGCTGTTAAAAACTGAATCGTATCAGCAGGATTTAAAAGCGAAAATAGAGGAATTGCTGGAGTCTCTGGGAGGACTGGGCGCATTTTGTAAAAGCGGCGACAAGGTCTTGATCAAGCCCAACTTCATCCTGCCCCGCAGTGTCGAGAGCGCCGCGACCACCCATCCGGCGGTGATCCTTGCCGTTGTCTCCTTATTGAAAGACATGGGGTGTCACGTCGGGGTCGGCGACAGTCCCGGAATGGGAAGCGCTGAAGCGGTGGTCCGTAAATTGGGGATATATGATGCGTTAAAACAATTCCGTGCCGAAGTGGTCGAACTTCGAACGCCCGCGGCGGTGTCGGCGAGACAAAGACTTCCCTTCGAACCACAGTTTAAAAATTTATTATTGGCTAAAGAAGTTTTCGATTACGACCGAGTAATCAATTTGCCAAAACTCAAATCCCATGGGCAGATGGGCATCACGTTGGCCACCAAAAATCTCTACGGGTGTTTGCCCGGGCCGGCGAAGGGCCAGTGGCATTTTGCCGCCGGTCGGGACCTGAAAACCTTTGCCAGGTTATTGGTGGAAATTGCCTTTACCGTCAATCCGGTGCTC
>JAKOSX010000029.1 GCA_029776595.1 Bacillota bacterium
AAAACGTAGTCTCCCTTTACCTTTTTCAGCAGCCGGAAAGGAGATGGCTTCGATCTCCAGGACGGAACCGACAAACCCGCTGACTCCCAACCCGAAGACTTTGCCGCATTCCGCTTTGTCAGAAGCCTTAACCTGGACATAGGGAGAGAGACGGCTCGCCTGGAAGATTTCCAACAAGTCCTCCCGGGTAATTTCGATTTTTGAATCGGGTTCACTCCGGGCACTGTTTTTATAGAGAGCCAACCCGTAAGCATCGGACAAAATACCGGCTGCCTTACGCCCCTCAATGGTATACTCGCTGATAAGTTTGGCGTTTTCCGGGCTGATCTCCACATTCAATCGCTGGGCGGCATTTTGGACGATGGTCACGATATCGTCAGGATCCAACGGCTCGAAGAAAACCTCGGCACAGCGGGAACGTATGGCCGGATTGATCTCCGACGGATCCCGAGTGGTGGCCGATACCAGCACAAAGTCGGCCGGGGCCCCTTCGGTGAATAGTTTTTTAATATATTTCGGGACATTGGGATCATTCGGGTCATAATATGCCGAATCAAAGGTTACCCGTTTGTCTTCAAGGACTTTTAAAAGCTTATTGAGGAGCATGGGGTCCATTTCGCCGATTTCGTCGATGAACAGCACACCGCCATGGGCTTCCGTAACCAAACCGGGTTTGGGTTCGGGCACGCCTCCCTCGGCCAAATCCCGCCTTGCACCCTGATAAATCGGGTCATGAACCGATCCCAACAGTGGATTGGTCACTTCCCGGGGGTCCCACCGTAAGGTGGTCCCGTCCACTTCAACGAAAGGAGCATCTTCCCTAAACGGCGTAAACGGCAGCTTTTTGGCTTCTTCCAGCACCAGACGGGCAACGGTGGTTTTCCCCACGCCCGGCGGGCCATATAAAATAACATGTTGCGGAAAAGGGGAAGCCAATTTTGAAAGCAATGCTTTCACCGCCCGATCCTGCCCCACCACTTCTTGAAGTTTCGTCGGCCTCAGTTTTTCCAAAGCCGATTTGGAAAGACTGATCTCCTCCAGTCGTTCCAAATCCGCCAATTTTTTGAGCGTCATCAGATTCTCAGGACCGGCGGATTCCCTCAATACCTGGGATTTGATCTCCTTTAAATACTCTTCATGCCGTTCCTGCATACGTTCGGCGATTTTTTTCTCAATCTTCTCCTCCACCGTTTTCCGGGCAATCAGATCCGCGATCTCTTCCTCGATCTCATTGAGGATTTCCGGAATATCCGCAGGTTTCGGCGGACTTTCGATGGTCGGATCTTCAAAAACGATCCGTTGCAATGCCAAAATCCTCTCTTCCAAAACCGACGAACGCATTAACTTTAAAGCTTCCAACTTACCTGCCTTCAATACCAGTTTGTCGGAGCCGTATAAGTTGGCGAGCAAGGCAAAGATGGCAGCCACCTGCCGCCCCAATTGTTCTTCATCGTCCAAACGGTCCTGTAAAGAAATATTCAATTTGGAAGGGGACGTCAGCCTTTGAAACAATTTTTTCATCAACATTCCTTCCTCATCGACATTTATTTAATTGGCAGCTGTCACGCTGACCACGATTTCCGCATATACCCCTTTATAAAGGTGAAGCCGAACCGTATGTTTGCCCAAGGTTTTAATGGGCTCTTCCAATTCCACTTTGCGTTTGTCAAACTCGCTGCCCAACTGTTTCTCGATGGCTTCCGCCACATCTTTCGCAGTCAGCGAGCCAAATAAACGGCCGCCTTCACCGACTTTCATCGTAAACCCAAATTCTTTGCCATTCAGTTTTTCGGCCAATGCCCGCGCCTCGGCTTCTTCCATCTGTTGACGTTTAGCCTGGCTGGCTTTTTGATCCGAAAGCAATTTCAGGTTACTGGCAGTCGCCTCTATCGCCAAGCCTCTGGGAATCAAGTAGTTATATGCATATCCGTCAGCAACTTCCTTGACTTCCCCTTGTTTACCCAGAGCACGGACATCCTTTTTCAAAATAACTTTCATTCAATCACACCTGCCTCAACTTAATTTATTCGAGTTACACCCTTTTTTCCCTGCGGCGAACGGCAGAACATAATGAAAAAAGAGGCTGGCTGCCTCTTAATCACTGGTGAAAGGAAGTAACGCAATTTGTCTTGCCCGTTTAACCGCTACGGTTAATTGGCGTTGATGAACGGCACAATTTCCCGAAATCCGGCGAGGCAAAATTTTTCCACGTTCAGTTATATATTTACGCAATTTAGCCACATCTTTATAATCAATGCAATCGATTTTATCGACACAGAACGAACAGACTTTCCGTTTACGACGCGGACTGACGTTTTTCCGGCTGTCGTCGTTATTGTTGGTATTCGCATTATTCTTCGCCATGATTGTCACCTCCGTTTACCTAGCTATCCTTTAGAAAGGAAGATCATCCAGATTGATACCTTCCAAGTCATCTCCCGCCTGGCTGTAATCCGTCGCTTTGGAACCAGCACTGTCCTGGGAACGATCCAGGAACTGGACATGGTTGGCTACAACCTCAGCAGTCCGACGTTTTTGGCCATCCTGAGTTTCATAACTCCGAATTTGGAGCCGGCCCTCAACAGCGACCAGACGGCCCTTTTTCAAATAATTGGCGCAATGTTCGGCCTGCTTCTGCCAGACAACTATCCGAATGAAATCAGTTTCCCGTTCCCCCTGTTGATTGGGAACGGGCCGATCAACCGCCAAATCGAAATTGGCTACAGCCACACCATTCGGAGTATAACGAAGTTCAGGATCTCGGGTTAACCTTCCGATTAGAACGATATGGTTCATCCTTTTTCACCTTCGTTCACTCATCTTTTTTAACGACCAAATGACGGATTACGTCATCTTGAATCTTGAAGATGCGGTCCAGTTCCTGGCTCAAGGTATTCGGCGCTTTAAACTCCATCAATACATAGAATCCTTCCAAATAACCCTTGACCTCGTAAGCAAGACGCCGTTTGCCCCAACGGTCGGTTTTGACAACCTCGCCGCCGTTATTGGTTACAACTTCTTCAAACCGGGCAATTGCAGCGTTGAGCGCTTCTTCTTCAAGTTCAGGTTTGAGGACGTACATCGCTTCATAATTCCTCACCCGAATTCACCTCCTCCCTATGGACTAACGGCTCTGGATCTGCTGGTTGAACATGATCACCCAGAAAAACAGAGCAGGGAAGTCACTTTAAAAATTATACCATTTCCCATAATTATTGCAAGTAAATTTTTCTATTCAGCTTCAGGAATCTCCAAATCACCCATGGATTTAACCACGGATTTGACGCCTTTTTCAAATTTGGGCCGAGGCAACATAACGACACGACCGCAGGTAAGACAGCGAATCCGAAAATCCATCCCGACCCGCATCACTTCCCACTCACTGCCGCCGCAGGGATGAACTTTGCGCATCTTGACAATATCTCCCACATAAAATTTCATAGATTCACCTCTCGAAACCGGCATACTCTTTCGTTATTTTTTTCCAAGCAATGCACTGTAAGCGGAAGCGTCCAACAAATCCTTTAATTCGTCAGGATCCGCAGGCTCGATGATAGCGATCCACCCTTTGCCGTACGGATCCTGGTTCACCCACTCCGGACTGTGTTCCAGACTGTCATTGACTTCGATAATTTCACCGCTGAGGGGAGCGGTAATATCCGAAACCGTGGTGATGGTCTCGATGGTTGCCATCGTGCTCTTGGCGGTAAATTGCTCACCCACCGCCGGCAAATCCACAAAAACAACATCCCCCAATTGCTGTTGGGCATAATCCGTAATCCCGATTCTGACTTTCTTCCCTTCTATCTTTACCCACTCATGACTGGCCGAATATTTAAGTTCTTTGGGTACCACAATATAAACCTCCCTTAACTTCGGTGCCGTCTCTACCCTTTCCAAATCGTTACGTATCTTTTCGACAAGGTCCCTCACTTTCCTTCCGGGCCCTCCGAAATCCCCTTCTCCCCTTCCCACGCCACCTAAACACCTCTTCCGTTTTTATTTCATATAATATCGGGAGCATCACCGGGAGGAGGA
>JAKOSX010000030.1 GCA_029776595.1 Bacillota bacterium
CGGCTTGCCGGATCGACTGTTTGGTCAATACGGACGAGGAACTGAGTTCCCCGGGTTCCCGGGAGATCATCACCGATATGTCCAAGGGAGCCAAAGCAGTGTTGGTGGCCGAACCGGCGGAAGGGGATAATTTGACGGTGGCCCGGAAAGGGATCGGCCGGTTTGTACTGAAAGTCACCGGAAAGGCGGCGCACTCCGGATCCGATTATTCAGAGGGGCGGAATGCGGTGGTGGAACTGGCCCGCAAAATGACCGAGATTTATCGCCTGACCGATTTGAAAGAAGGCATAACGTTCAATCCGGCAGTGGTCAGGGGCGGTTCCAGGCCGAATATCGTCCCGGATTATGCGGAGGTGGCCATTGACCTTCGTCTGAAGACAGCGGCACAGGAAAGACGGGCTTTGGAATGTTTGCATGAAATTGTTGGGCGGCGCTGGATTACCGGAACGGAGAGCCGTCTGGAAGGAATGATTACCCGGCCGCCGATGGAACCGACTCCGGCCAATCTTCGGTTGTATCAGGAGTTTAAGACGATTGCCGATGCTTTGGGCATGACACTGGGCCGGACGGAATCGGGGGGAGGTTCCGACGCCAATTTGGCGGCAGCTTGCGGGGTCCCGGTCATCGACGGTTTGGGACCGGTGGGCGGAGGCCATCATACCGAAGATGAATACATGGAAATTCCCAGCTTATATCGGCGCATTCAATTGTTAACGGAATATTTAAAACGTTGTCAGAACTCAAAAATTGGTGTATAGTGGGTGCATGGGTACAATTGTTAACGTTATCACGATTATCATTGGCGGAACCCTGGGGCTGCTTTTACGAAAACGCTTTCCCGAACGGGTGACTCAAACGGCTCTTCAAGTCATGGGTTTGTTCACCATGATTGTTGGGATCGGAATGGCTTCGAAAGGCACAGAGCAAATTTGGTGCTTGGTCAGCCTGGCGGTCGGGGCCATGATTGGAGAGTGGCTGGATATCGAGGGGGCTCTCGAGCGGTTCGGCACCTGGCTGGAGACGCGACTAAACGTGAAAGAGGGAAGCCCGGCCAAAGGTTTAATCTATGCCAGTTTGGTCTTTTGCGTCGGTTCCATGGCCATCGTGGGGAGTATTGCTGACGGCGTCCAGGGTGATCCTTCGATTTTGTATACCAAAGCGATGATGGACGGGATCATTTCCATTCCGTTTGCGGCTGCCATGGGGATTGGCGTTCTGGGTTCGGCTATACCCATATTGGTATATCAAGGAGGGTTAACGCTGTTAGCCCATTGGCTGCAACCTCTGTTCTCCGCGGAAGTGATTCGGGAGTTAAGTTCGGTCGGCGGGATTATCGTGATGGGGATCGGTATTAACATTCTGGGATTGCAAAAGGTAAGAGTGGGAAATTTCCTGCCGGCGCTGATATTGATCATCGGGATTATGTACATTAAGATTCATTATTTTTAAATAGCGGGCGTGAAGGGAATCCGGACGGATTCCTTTTTTATTTTGGCTGATTCCAGTCATGAATTCCTGACGCCGGGCGTATGCATGATTGAATAGACAATCCAAAAGGAGTTCAGGTTCTGGATGAAGCGAACGGTGTCGATTGTTAAAGGTACGGCTGTTCTAACCGCTGCCGGATTTACGGTGAAGGTCTTTGGGGCAATATACCGGATCCTTTTGTCCCGGATGATTGGCGCGGAGGGCATTGGCCTTTATCAGATGGCATATCCGGTATATTTAATCTTTTTATCGTTGTCCACAGCCGGGATACCGATTGCCATCTCGAAAATTATCGCTGAAAAATCAGCATCCGGAGATCGGATCGGTATGCGGGCCGTATTCAGGGCGGCTTTTGGGTTGATGTTTTTATTGGGGGCACTGAGTTCGGCGGCAATGGCCGGTACGGCCCGTTGGTTTGCTTCCCATGTGGTCTTTGATCCCCGGGCCATCTTTGCGATTTGGGCTTTGTCGCCGGCTATCTTTTTTATGAGTCTGATGGCTGTGTTTCGCGGTTTTTTTCAAGGACAATTATACATGCAACCCAGTGCGGTGTCGCAAATATTTGAGCAGTTGGTGCGGGTGGGCGTCTCCATTTTTCTGGCTTATGCATTATTGCCGATGGGCATTGAACATGCGGCGGCCGGAGCCGCTTTTGGTGCTACCGCCGGCGGGGCTGC
>JAKOSX010000285.1 GCA_029776595.1 Bacillota bacterium
CCATCGTGGCCAAGGTTACGGCTGAACCGCGTCTGAAAATGTTCTGGCGGAATAAGGTCATTGTGGATATCAGCCGCAGTTTCCTGGATACGAACGGCGTTCAACAGAAGGCCAAGGTCCGGGTTGTCCCGCCTTCAGCGCCGGACTATTTTGAGACGTCCGCGGTTTATGCCGGAGATAAGCTGAAAGAGGCTTGGCTTGCCAATCTCGCTTCACTCAACCATTGCAGCCAGAAGGGTTTGGTGGAGCGGTTCGACAGTACTATCGGTGCCGGAACCATACTGATGCCCTTCGGCGGGAAGAACCAACTCACGCCGATTCAGGCCATGGCTGCCAAAATTCCGGTGTTGGACGGAGAAACTACCACTGGGACCTTGATGTCTTATGGTTACAACCCGCGTTTATCCACGTGGAGCCCCTTCCACGGCGCTTTGTATGCAGTGCTTGAATCGGTGGCCAAGATCGTGGCTACCGGCGGTGATTATCGGAAGATTCGCTTAACTTTGCAGGAGTACTTTGAAAAGTTGGGGACCGACGAGGTGAAATGGGGAAAACCCTTTGCGGCTCTGTTGGGTGCCTACTATGCCCAGAGTAAACTGGGGATTCCGGCCATCGGCGGCAAAGACAGTATGTCAGGGACCTTTAAGGATATGGGAGTACCTCCGACGTTGGTTTCTTTCGCGGTGGCGCCCGTGGATGTGCGAAAAGTCGTTTCCCCTGAATTTAAAGAAGCCGGAAATCGGGTGGTTCGGATTCCCGTTGTCCGGAATGAAGAGCAGATTCCTGATTTTGACGGCCTTGGCCGGAACTATCGGCGGATTTTCGAATGGATGCAACAGGGATTGGTGCAGGCGGCTTATGCCGTCGGCAGCGGCGGCGTAGCCGAGGCAGTCAGTAAAATGGCTTTCGGTAACGACATCGGATTCCAATTTGCGTCCGACGTTGACGCTGACATCTTATTCCGGCCCGGTTACGGCGATATTCTGTTGGAGCTGTCCGAAGAAGCGGATCCCGGTTCTGTCTTTGGCGAAGGCGGCTATCAGTTGCTGGGTAACACCATCCAAGAGCCGGCCATTATCTTCCGGGACACCCGCATCGGGCTCCGGGAGGCCTCGGAGGCCTGGATGGCGCCGTTGGAAACGGTCTTCCCGACCCGTGTTACGACCAACGATGGGCGGGTGGAGAAGTTTGCCTATTCCGCAGCCGGACCGGCCAAAAGCCGCTTCACGATAGCCAAGCCCCGGGTGTTTATACCGGTGTTCCCGGGGACAAACTGCGAGTACGATACCCAACGGGCCTTCGAAAAGGCGGGAGCTGAGGTGTCCGTCTTGGTCTTCCGCAATTTAACCCCGGAGGATATTGAAGAATCCGTCGAGCAATTCGTCCGGCATATCGATGCGGCCCAAATCGTAATGCTGCCCGGCGGTTTCAGCGCCGGCGACGAGCCGGACGGCTCCGGCAAATTTATCGCCACAGCGTTCCGTAACCCCCGGATCAAAGATGCGGTGATGCGGTTGTTAAAAGAGAGGGACGGCCTGATGCTGGGGATTTGCAACGGATTTCAGGCGTTGATAAAGCTGGGATTGGTTCCCTATGGTGAAATCGTGGACTTGAAACCGGATTCGCCGACGTTAACCTATAACACCTTGGGACGCCATGTCTCCTGTTTGGTCCGGACGCGGATCGCCTCGACAAAATCGCCTTGGCTTTCCCGGGTCCAATTAGGTGATATTCATACCATTGCCGTATCCCACGGGGAAGGCCGGTTTGTGGCAGATACCGCTCTGGTGGAAGCGTTGGCCCAAAACGGACAGATTGCCACTCAATATGTGGACTTAAACGGAGAACCCACCATGGATATTCGCTATAACCCCAATGGTTCGGTGGCCGCCGTCGAGGGCATTACCAGTCCGGACGGCCGGGTCTTCGGAAAAATGGGACATTCGGAACGCTATGGCGACAATCTGTACCGTAACGTCCCCGGGGAAAAGGATCAACAAATCTTCCGGGCAGGCGTCGAATATTTTCTCTAGAATAAATGGAGTTCTATTTTAAGAAAACTGAAGCTGAAGCTTCAGTTTTTTATGTTAGCGGATGACAGGATGGCAGGACAACACAACCGGGTCGCGAAATAAATAGATAAAATGCCGAGAAAGTGGGTGTCAAACGGTTTATCCGGCTTATGATTAAAAGAGAGTTTTACAAACTTTATATACGGAATAGGAGAATGATGATGAAACAATTGAATATCGCCTTTATTGGTTGCAGTCAGATTGCTCGAACGCATTTGATGGCGCTGAAAGAGATTCCTGAAGCGAATATTTGCGGGGTTTGGAATCGAACGCCCGCGCGGATGGCAGAGTTTGCCGATAAATATCAGGTGAAAACTTATCCCGATTATCAAGCGGTACTGAATGATCCGATGGTGGATGCCGTTTTGATCACTTTGGCACCGGGTCTCCATGTGGATTATGCGTTACAAGCGGCTGCTGCAGGTAAACATATTATCCTCGAAAAACCGATGGATATCGATGTGGCCAAATGTTTCCGCCTCATTGAGGCCTGTCGCAAGAATAAGCTGGGTTTGGCAGTGATCTATCAAAACCGCTATACGGTTGCTGCACGAAAAGTAAAAGAAGCATTGGACCAAGGTGTGCTGGGAAAGGTATTTTTAGCTGATGCGTATGTGAAATGGTATCGAAGTCCCGAGTATTACAAATCCGGCCAGTGGCGGGGAACCTGGGAGATGGAAGGCGGAGGAGCCCTGATCAACCAGGCGATTCATACCATTGATTTGGTGCAATGGTTTATGGGCGGTGCGGTCAGCGTTCAGGGGATGATTCGGACGGCATCTCATGCGATACAGACGGAAGATTTAGGCATTGCCGTTGTGGAATATGCCAACGGAGCCATTGGCGTCATCGAAGGGTCGACGGCGATTACACCCGGTTACAAAGAACGGGTGGAGCTCCATGGGACCAAGGGCAGCATTATTTTGGAAGGCGGAAATATAAAGGAATGGAAAGTGGAGGGGTGCCGTGAAGAAGAGTGGGTCACGCCTGAAAAAGTCTCCTACGGTGACACCAAATCCCCAGCCATATCCTATGTCAATCATAAGACACAGCTCGAAGAGATTGTCCGGGCATTTATCGAGGGACGGGACCCACAAGTGACCGGAGAAGAAGGGGTCAAATCCTTACAGATCGTTTGCGGCATCTATGAATCATCCCGGACCGGTCAACGCATTTGGTTGAACGGAACGAAGTAATTCTGAGCTTCAAAGAAAATAGGAATATTTTAGATGGACGAACGATATCCTTTAA
>JAKOSX010000286.1 GCA_029776595.1 Bacillota bacterium
ATGGCATTTGTGGTGGCCGGTTCCTGCCGGATCAAAGCGGACGTAGTGATGAACGACGAAAAGGAAACGGGGATCCGGGCATTGCTCAATTTCGGACACACCATCGGCCACAGTCTGGAGAGTATAACCGGGTATACCGTGTATAAGCATGGGGAAGCGGTGATGCTGGGCATGCTGGCAGCCATCCGGATCGCCGAACGTCTTGGCTGTCTGCCCGATGCCGGATTCTACGGTACCTTGGAGGAGACGGCCAAGGCATTGCAGATGCCGGTCACTATCCCCGGCCTTTCGGCCCGGGATATTTATGATACATTGCTGGGCGACAAAAAGGCGGAGTACGGAAAGGTTCGGTGGATCCTCCCGGTTCGCCTCGGGAAGGCGGAGATTTTCGCCGATATTCCCCGGGAACTGGTGGAGACGGTACTCCGGGAAATGGGGGCGGTATAATATGCATCGTATTTTGGTTTTACACGGTCCCAACCTGAATTGGCTGGGCAAACGGGAACCGGAAGTGTACGGCCGGGTCACGTTGGACGGGATCAATCAGGCACTACAGGACTTGGCGGCGGAACTCGGGGCGGAGCTGAAAATCTTTCAAAGCAACAGCGAAGGGGCTTTGATCGATCGGATTCAGGAAGAGGCCGAATGGGCGGACGGTATCCTGATTAACCCCGGAGCCTATACCCATTACAGTTATGCCTTGCGGGACGGTTTGGCTTCGGTGAGCCTGCCTGTGGTGGAGGTCCATTTGAGCAATATTTACCGGCGGGAGGAATTTCGCCATACGTCGGTAATCGCGCCGGTGGCCGTCGGACAGGTGGCCGGCTTTGGCGCAGACAGTTATTTACTGGGCCTTAGGGCACTTGTGAAGTATTTAAAAAACGCTAAGTAAGGTACTGGGGACTGGACGCTGGGTACTGGGTAATGGAAGGAACGCGGATGCGTTCCATCAATAACCTGATGCCCAAAAACTAATACCCGTCCCCCGTCTATTGGAAGTGAAGGGAAGTGTCGTGCGTGAATCGTTTAGCCCGGTTGCGGGAAGGTTTGCTGAGTCGGAGCGATGTGGATGCGGTTTTGGTGACCAATGGCCATAACCGACGCTATCTCAGCGGTTTTACCGGTTCGTCCGGCGCTTTGTTGATTAGCCGGGATCAGGCGTTGATCATTACGGATTTCCGCTATTGGGAGCAGGTAGCGGCTGAAGTGAACGATTTCGTCCTGGTGAAACAGGATGCGGATATTTGGGAGAGCATTGCCGAAACGGTGAAAGCCCACGGTTGGCGGAGCTTGGCCTTTGAAGTCACAGACCTTTCGGTTCATCATTATCATCGGCTGGAAGGCCTGATCCAAGGGACGCGTTTGATTCCCCTGAAGGATGAGTTGAACCGGCTCCGGTGGAGCAAAGAACCGGAAGAGGTGGAGCTCCTCCGGGAAGCGGCCCGGATAACCGACTGTGCCTGGGAACAGACATTGAAAGTGATCAGACCCGGAGTCAGGGAACGGGACATTGCTCTGGAATTCGATTATCAATTACGTCTGAACGGAGCGGAAGGGAGTTCCTTTACCACCATCGTTATCTCCGGCGTCCGGTCGGCTTTGCCCCATGGAACGGCTTCGGATAAGACGGTTCAGCCGGGTGAATTGGTGTTAATCGACGGCGGAGCTCTTTATCGGGGGTATCATGCCGATATGACCCGGACTGTGGTTTTGGGCCGTGCCGATGCGGAACAGAAACGCATCTATCATCTGGTGCTGCGGGCTCAACTTTTGGCTTTGGAAGGGTTGCATGCCGGCATGACCGGGCGGGAAGCCGATGCCATCGCCCGCGGTTTTCTGGCCGGTGAAGGCTACGGCGGCGATTATTTTGGCCACGGTTTGGGGCACAGCGTAGGCTTGGAGATTCATGAAAGCCCCCGGCTGTCCGTGAGCGAACCTGAAGTGATACCCGTGGGGGCTGCGGTTACCGTGGAACCCGGCGTGTATATCCCGGGATGGGGCGGCGTCCGCATTGAAGATCTGGTCATCGTTCAATCCGACGGCCTCCTTAATCTAACCCACAGCCCGAAAATGGAGTTGATGGAACTTTAGTTTAAATTCACTGTGTACCAGGTGCCGGGTATTGGGTTTGGCTGAGGAACGTTGCACGTTCCTTCCAATACCCGGAACCTGAACCCAGAACCCAGAACCCGGAACCTAGAAACTTGAACCCAGTTTGTACAGAATTTCCTCGACAAACTTGGGGGGTTATGGTAGAATATTTCAGGGTTATTTCATAATTGCGGACACAGTCGGACGTGATGCGTTCGAATTAGTCAGACATAGATGATTTCAACTCATCCAAAGGGAGGAAAACGAATGATTTCGGTTACCGATTTTAAGACAGGCTTAACCATTGAAATTGACGGCGAATTATATACCGTGGTCGAATTTATGCATGTTAAACCCGGTAAAGGCGCAGCGTTTGTCCGGTCCAAACTTAAAAATATCCGCACCGGATTTACGGTAGAACGGACCTTCAACTCCAACGAGAAAGTGGAGACCACCCGGATCGAATATCGGGAAATGCAATTCCTCTACAAGATGGACAACGATTATACTTTCATGGATACTGAGACCTATGAACAGTTGACCATCCCCGAAAGCAAAATGGGGGATGCGACCAAATACTTAAAGGAAAACATGGTTTGCGAGATTCAAATTTACCAAAACGAAATTCTCGGCGTCCAACTTCCGAACACCGTGGAATTGGAGGTCATTGCCACTGACCCCAGCTTTAAAGGGGATACGGCCACCGGTGGGTCCAAGCCGGCCACGTTGGAGACGGGCGTGGTGGTCAGCGTACCGTTCTTCGTGGAAGTGGGCGACATCATTTCCGTGGATACCCGGACCAACCAGTATCTGAAACGGGTGAACAAGTAAGTAAAAGCGAAAATTTAAGTGTCCTCCGGAGGACGCTTTTTTTATTTGTTCATTTTATTGATTACTCGTTATTCCCCACGACCCGGCAGGAAGAGCGGATGATCAGTTCCGGCTGGATCAGGAGTTTCGGTTTTTCGATGGTGTTTTCCATCATGCTGATGAGGAGATGGGCTGTTTCCGCCCCGAAATCCCGTTTGGGGTGTTTCACGGAGGTGAGCCGAACCTCGGAGACCGTTGCCAGAATGGAGTCGTTGTATCCGATGATGGACACGTCGTCGGGGACTTTCAGGCCCAACTGTCTGAGGGCTTCCATGGAACGGATGGCATCCAGGTCATTGTAGCAAAAGATGGCGGTGGGCCGATCCGGCCAAAGCATAAAATCCCGGGTAAATTGGCAGGGGAATGTGTCGTGCATGGCGTTATACCTGTATTCCCCGATGAATTTGGGGTTGATCTCCACGCCGTGATCCTCCAAAGCCTTCTTATAACCGGCCTGCCTGTCCACGCCCTGGCGGGAGTCGATGTTGAAGATGCCGGCAATTTTGCGATGGCCAAGATGGAGTAGGTATTCCGTAGCCAGATAACCGCCCATAAAATCATCGATGAGAATATGGGGTGCATCCAATTCCGGCCAGGTGGAGTGGATCAGCAGGTAAGGGATGCGTTTCTGTTCCAGTTCCATCATCAGGTCAAGATGGCCGCAGGGCGCCAGATTGTTGGCAGGCTCGAGAATGACGCCGGCGATGTCTCCCTGAAGTACCTTTTTGAGGTGTTTGGCCTCCAGTTCCGGGTTGTCCTGGCTTAAATAGAGTTTCATCTCATAACCGGCCCGGCTTAAGTTATTTTCAATACCGCGAATTATGTCCGGAAAAATGTAGTTGGAAATGCTTTTGATAATGACGGCTACCGTACGGGATTGTCTTAAAGCCCGTTCGGTAACGAAAGTTCCCCGGCCTTGTTGGCGGCTGAGCCAACCCTCGGCTTCCAGTTCGCTGAGAGCCTGTCGGACCGTCTGCCGGCTCAATTGATACTGTTCGGCCAGAGCGTTTTCTGTGGGCAATTGATCGTTCACTTGAAGCAATCCCTTACGGATTTGGTTCTTAATGTGTTCTTTCAGTTGTTGGTATTTGGGTAATGGTGAGTTGGGATCCAGCATTTGAACTCCTTTTTTAAGAATAAATGTTAAAATAGTTTATCAATTGGTAATAATCATACAATTCTAATTATACACCAAAATCAGTAAAAAGATAAGAATTTCTTATATTTCTGGCTGTTTAAATATTTATTGGGCTTTATCCCTCAGGCTCAAATATACATGAACTTTTCTTTCTAAGGGATACTAAGAAGGAAAGGAGCTGAACCGAATGAGTGGAATTAAAGAAAGAGCCGCCTATTTGCGCGGACTGCTGGAAGGGATGGATTTCGTCGAAAACGCCCGGGAGAAGGTATTGTGGGAAGGTTTGGTCAATTTCTGCGGGGAAATTGCCGATGAAATGCAGGAGATGGAAGATACCCAAAACGAATTTGCCGAGTATATCGAAGCCGTTGACGAAGATTTGAGCATTCTTGAGAAATATTTTTATAACAATAATGCGGAAGAAGGCGACAGCGAAGAAGTGGTCTTCACCAATGAATACCCCGAATCCGGTGATTATGAAGTAGTTTGCCCGGAATGCGGCGAAGTGGTTTGGAACCATTCGGGGGATACTGATGCCGCGGAGAGCCATGATGTGCTGTGACCAAAACTGAACAACCGATAGTCATATTTGTCTGCCCGTTCTCATAATGTTAACAGAGCGGGCTATTTTAATGAAAAAACGGGAAAGCGATGAAAGCGAACCAATCAACCGAAATCAAAAGTTGTTGGCAGCAGATTTTGCGTTTTTTCCCGACTGATTTCCGCCAGATCCTGTCCGGGATCGGTCCGGAAATATTCCCGGAGATCAGTGAAATCCGGCTAAGGGTGGGCCAACCTTTGGAAGTGGTTTATCAAAAACGCTCCGTGTGGGTGGCGCCAAACGGCCGGTTGGCGGAGAAGGCAGAGGATGCCCATTGGGTGAAGGCGGAAGAGATAGGGAAGATCGTCAATGCCATGACGGCCGGTTCGTTCTATGCCCTTGAGGAAGAGCTGGCCAAAGGGTATGTCACATTGCCCGGCGGCCACCGGGTAGGGTTTACCGGCCATGTGGTGAGCGAGGCCGGACGCATTCGGCTGATTCGAAACATTTCCAGTTTGAATTTTCGCATTGCCCGGGCTTGTTTGGGCATTGCCCGGCCTGTTCTGCCCTTTTTGTGGAAAGACGGGCGTTTTTTGAAGACGATGATTCTTTCGCCGCCGGCGTGCGGCAAGACCACCTTGCTTCGGGAGATCGTCCGGGAGATTAGCACCGGAGTCCCTGAATTGGAGCTCCCCGGACTGCATGTGGGTTTGGTGGACGAACGTTCGGAAATTGCCGGTTCATATCAAGGCGTTCCCCAAATGGATGTGGGAATGCGCACCGACGTGTTGGATGCCTGCAACAAAGCGGAAGGCGTGTACCTTTTGCTCCGGTCGATGAATCCGGAGGTGATCGCTACGGATGAAATCGGCGCGGAGAGCGATTGTAAAGTCCTGGAGGATATTATCAATGCCGGAGTCAGTATGATTGTGACGGCTCACGCCTTGAATCTGACTGAGGCCATGTGCCGGCCGGGTCTGAGGCGCATTTTGGAACGGGGGATGATCGAACGGTTGATTATCCTCAGTTCCCGATTGGGCGTTGGGACCGTCGAGAGCATCCGGGCCGGAGTGACAGGTCCGGAGCTGTTCAGGCGGCCGACGGCAACGGAGGAATGACCGCGATGAGGTGGATGGGGGCATTGTTAATTATCGGGGCAACAACCGCCGCCGGTTTCATCCGGGCTGGGCGGTATACGGAACGCTGCCGTTTGTTGGAGCAATGGTTGAGCATTTTGACATTTCTCAGGACCGGCATCGGTTATCAGGCCGAACGTCTGCCTCAACTCTTCGAAAAAGTGGCGGCACTGGCCCGGTATCCGGAGATTGCCCGAATCTTTCGGAAAGCGGCAAAAGCCGTGGACTTTGGTTCGGGAAACAGCGTCAGCGATATTTGGGAGCAGTTGCTTCAGGAACCGGAGTGGGATGCTTTACATTTGTCTGACCGGCTGATCCTGAGTGAGCTGGGTCAATATTTGGGCGCCACTGACTATCGGGATCAAGTGGCCAAAATCAGCGCCTGTCAGGAACGGCTCCGACAAAACCTGAACCTGGCAGAGACGGAAAGTCGAAAAAAGGTGGGTATCTGCCGTTATGTCGGTTTTGCGGCGGGTGCGGCAGCGGTTTTATTGTTGCTGTAGCGTGAAGCAAGGGGTGAGCCGATGGATATCAATGTTATTTTCCGTATCGCCGGTATCGGCATTTTGATTTCCGTACTCAATATGGTCTTAAAACAGGCAGGCAAGGAAGAACAGGCCCAGATGCTGACGTTGTCCGGCGTAGTGATTGTGCTTTTGATGGTGATTCAACTGATTCAGCGGTTGTTTGACGATATTCGCTCGGTCTTTGGGTTTTAGGAGTGGGATGATGGGATTCTTTTCGGTTTTAGGGTTTATGCTGATTGTTGCGGTATTGCTCCTGATCATTCGGAAAGAACGTCCGGAAATGGCGGTACTGCTCGCCATTGCTGCTGCCGGCATGGTGATGGTGAGTCTGCTCAAATATGTGGCGGATATTTTGTTAGTATTTGAGGCCATGGCCCGGAAAGCCAGTGTCCGGACGGAATACCTGACATTGATCATCCGGATTGTGGGGATTGCTTATTTGGCCGGATTTGGCGCCCAAATCTGTAAAGACGCGGGGGAGACCGGGATGGCGGCCAAGATAGAATTGGCCGGCAAAATATTCATTCTGAGCATGGGGATTCCGGTGATGGCGGGTTTACTGGATGTTATTTTGAAGGCATTTTAAAGGGGAGGCAAAGCGGTGAGGAAGAGAGCCCCAATGGTTCTTCTTTTATTTCCTGTTCTTTTACTGGTATTGCCGGGAATGCCGGTATGGGCTGCCGATGCTCTTCCGCCACAGATTACCGAGGCTCTCGATCTGAGTGAATTGAACCGGTTCATCGACCGTCTTGACAATGACGTAATGATGTATCTTCCCAATTTGGATATAAAGTCCTGGGGACTGGCCGGCCCGGAATGGGATATTCAATCCGTCGGCCGCGGGATATTCAAATATTTCATGCGGGAGTTAGTATTCAATCTGCGGTTGTTGGCAGAATTGTTTTTGATCGCCGTATCTCTGGCAATTCTTCAAAACCTGCAGCATGCCTTCGAGGCGGACACCGTCAATCAGGTGGCTTTCGGTATCTGTTTTCTGATTGTGATGGGGATAGTCTTCAATAGTTTCAGGGTGACTTTCGCCGTGGCCCGGGAAGCGGTGACGGAGATGACCGACTTTATGTATGCCATTATCCCGGTGATATTCAGCCTGATCGTGGCCGGCGGTGGAATGACTACCGCCACCATCGTCCATCCGTTATTGGTCTCGGCGGTGGGGATCGTTGCCGGGCTGGTGAAAGGGGTCGTTTTTCCGTTGATTCTTTTCTCGGGCGTCTTCGGGATGGTCCAGTTTCTTTCCGAAGGCTTTCAAGTTAATAAAATCGCCAATTTATTGCGGAACATCGCGACAGGGCTGCTAGGGCTGGCCATGACCGTGTTTATCGGCCTCATTACCATCCGGGGATTTGCCGCTTCGGTGGCCGACAGTATGGCATTGCGGACCATGAAGTACTTTACCAACACTTTTTTACCGGTGGTTGGCGGTGTTGTCTCGGATTCGGCGGAGATGGCCGCCGGTTGTTCCCAGGTCTTAAAGAGCGGGGTTGGGGTGTTGGGCTTGGGATTGGTGGTGCTGATTACCGTCTTTCCCTTGATGAAGATTCTGGCTGTGGCGATGATATACTATTGTTCCAGCGCTGTGATACAGCCGCTGGGGAACGGCCGGATGGCCGATGCCTTACAGGCTGTAGGCGGGACTTTTCTTCATTTGTTTGGGGCGGTGGCCATTACGGCGCTGATGTTTTTCATCGCCATATCCATTTTGGTCGGCGTGGCCGGTGTCGGGGTCAGGTGATAGGATGGAAAAGGTTGCGGACTGGTTAAAGCAGGTGGCAGCGGCAGTGATTTTGGCCGGGTTTTTGGAAATGATTTTACCGGCCAACGCCATGAAAAATGTGGTTAAGCTGGTTATGGGTTTGGTGATTATCGCCATTTTGCTTCAGCCGTTACTTTTGGTCCTTCGAATACCGACGGTTTTGGATTGGCCGTCCCGGGCGGTTGCCGATGAGGCTGCGACGCGGGATGTGGTGGCCGCCGGGTTGGACTTGCGTACCCGCTGGGAGGAGTTTTATCGGAAGCAATACCGGTCCAGGCTCGAAGCGACAGTGGCGGAACGGATCCGCGGGACCGGAAAAGCGGAGGTTATGGATTCCCGGTTCGTTTTCCGCGACGGGAAGCTGACCGGGGCCATGCTGGTATTACGGCCCACCGTCCCCTTGACCGCTGCGGCCCGGGATGCGTTGGAATCCCGGATCGTCGGGTGGTTGGGACTGATGGCGGATATATCCGAACAACAGATTGAGGTGAAATGGCATGACTGAAATGCGGGAACCTTTCCAATGGCAGCGGTGGCTGAGAGATTTCCAAAAAAAGCCGGGCGGGATGTATATTCTTTTGGGCCTGGCCGGATTGGGCATTGCTCTGCTTATCGGCGGCGGCCGGCCGGAACCGGATCCGGTGAAGGCTCCGGTGGTCGAAAGTGAAACGGCCCTTCCGGAGGCCGGCGAGATCATGGCGGCTGAAAAGCGCATGGAGCGGGAGTTAAGTCGGACCTTGGAGCGGATGGAGGGTGTGGGGAAGGTTACCGTCAAAGTCCACCTGAAAACCGGCCACCGCCGCATCTGGGAACGGCAGTCCCGGGTTACCAAACGGGCCCAGCAACAACAGGCGGAACTTCATACCGAAGAAAGTTCCAGCGATGAGATTGTCCTGGCCGGAGCCAGGGACGGCGTGGATAATCCCATTTTAAAAGAGGAATTGGCCCCGGAGATCGAAGGAGTGGTGGTCGTGGCCACCGGCGCCGTTAACCCCCGGGTGAAGCAATTATTAACGGATACGGTGATGACCATCCTGAACTTGCCGTCCCACCGGGTGATGGTCATTGCCGGGAAGGAGTGGTAATCATGGGCCGATGGCTGGATGCGATGAAGAAAGACAAGATGTATCTCTCGATTGTGCTGGCGTTAAGCTGTTCGTTGTTCATATCAGGGTATCAATACATTCGCCGGATCAACCGGATGGAACCGGAACCGTTGCCCGTGGCGGAGAGGCCGAAGATTCAAGCGGATGCTGCAGCCTATTCCCCTGGCGACCGTCTGCTGGAAGTGAAGTTGGGGCGGGACCGGGAACGGAGCCGGGAGTTGGAACGGATGGAAGCATTAATGGCCCAAAGCGGCCTTTCAGATCAGGTACGTCGGGAAGCGGAGCGGGAATATTGGCGGTTGACCCAGGCCATATCCAAAGAGAAAGAGCTGGAGAACATTTTGAAAGCCAACGGCTTTGACCATTGCATGGTGACGGTGGGCTCCAAACACGTTACTGTGGTAGTGGGAGAGAAACTCACCCCGGAACGTGCCCGTTCCTTCGGCGAATATACTGCCGAAGTCACCGGTTTCGGCCTGGAACAGGTGAGGATCGTAGAGCAACCGTGAATTAGGTATTGGGTACTGGGTATCAGGTATTAGGTACTGGGTTTTGTTGGGAACGCTGAGGCGTTCCCTTATTTTTTACTATGGGTGCCGGGCATGAGGGTTGGTACTGGGTATTAGGGTGGTAGGATTGGTCCCATTACCTCGAACCCACGGTCCGTAATCTCAGCTACAATCTTCGATAGTATATTGCCTTCTGTAAAAGATAAAATTAAAAGAAGGAAATTATTGCTTCCCGGTGAATAAATATCTATTCGACAATTTGGCAGTATATTTTGTTTTCCATTCCAATAAGGAGGATACAAATGAATATCAAAGAGATTAAGGAACTGGTTCGCATTTTAGACGGTACAGATATAGTCGAATTTTCATTTGAAAACGAAGGTCATAAAATTCTTATAAAAAAAGGGTCCGGCCAGTTTGTCCCGGCTACGGTTCCCATTGTTAACCCGGCGGTTGCTCCGACGATGGTTACCGCTGCCCCGTCTCAGGCGGTTCCTGCGACTGCTCCGGCCGAAGAGAAAAAGGACGAGCTTGGCCCCAATCAGGTGGTCATTACTGCTCCGATGGTCGGTACGTTCTATCAGGCACCGAGCCCGGATGCTGAGGCTTATGTCCAAATCGGGCAGACGGTGGAACCCGGCCAGGTGGTCTGCATTATCGAAGCTATGAAATTGATGAATGAGATTGAAAGCGAATATCGGGGCAAAGTGGTGGATATTTTGGTCAAAAACGCCCAACCGGTTGAGTATGGTCAGCCTTTGTTTATCCTAGAGAAGTTATAATCGTCTTTTTTAACTCCGGATGTTTTCATCCGCAAGGCGGTACCAACTCAATCAGGGGGTGTTGTGGTATTGTTTAAGAAGATCTTAGTTGCCAACCGGGGCGAGATCGCGCTTCGGATAATTCGTGCTTGCAAAGAGATGAATATTAAGACGGTGGCCATCTATTCGGAAGCCGATCGGGATTCTTTGCATGCCCATTATGCCGATGAAGCTTTCTGTGTGGGCCCTGCACCGGGCAACCGCAGCTATTTAAATATTCCGAATATTATCAGCGCTGCCACGCTGGCGGGAGTGGACGCCATCCATCCCGGTTATGGTTTTTTGGCTGAAAACGCCCGTTTTGCGGAAATCTGCGAAACGCATCATATTAAATTTATCGGTCCGCCGGCCGAGGCCATTGAAAAGATGGGCGACAAAGCCGTAGCCAAAAAGACCATGAAAGATGCCGGGGTACCGGTTATCCCGGGGTCTGACGGCGTCATCGAAAATGAAGATGCTGCTTTGGAGATGGCGGAGGAAATCGGATATCCGGTAATTATCAAAGCGTCCGCCGGTGGCGGCGGTAAAGGCATGCGGCTGGTCCGGGACAGGGACGAACTGGTCAATGCGTTCCGCATGGCGCAGGCTGAAGCGGAAGCCGCTTTTGGCAATGTCGAGGTGTATATGGAAAAATATATTGAAGAACCTAGGCATGTTGAGATTCAATTATTGATGGACGAGTATGGCAACGGTGTTTATCTGGGGGAACGGGATTGTTCGGTACAACGGCGCCATCAGAAAGTGATTGAGGAATCGCCGTCGCCCGCGGTTACGCCCGAACTTCGCCGGAGAATGGGCGAAGCGGCGTTGGCCGGAGCCAAATCCGTCAACTATACCAATGCGGGAACGGTCGAGTTCCTGCTGGACAAAGACGGCAATTTCTATTTTATGGAGATGAACACCCGGATCCAGGTGGAACATCCGGTGACGGAGCTGGTCACCGGCATCGATTTAATTAAAGAACAGATCCGCATTGCCGCCGGGGAGAAACTGACTTTCAAACAGTCGGATATCGTCATCCGGGGTCATGCCATCGAATGCCGTATCAATGCGGAGGATCCGGAGAAGAACTTCATGCCCTCTCCGGGCAAAATCACTTTGTATCACCTGCCGGGCGGCCCGGGGGTCCGGGTGGACAGCGCCGTATATCAGGAATATGTTATTCCGCCGTATTATGATTCGATGATCGCCAAGCTGATCGTCTGGGACGAAAACCGTGATGCGGCCATTAACCGGATGTTGAGGGCTTTGGATGAATTTGAGATCCAGGGCGTCAAGACGACCATTCCTTTCCAGATCATGGTCCTAAATGACCCCTATTTCCGTAAAGGGGAAGTCTACACCAATTTCATTCAGACCAGGATTTTTAACGAATCTGACATATCCGGGAATGACTCGGATTAGAATGAGGTAGGGAGAAAATGACATCGTCGACATAGGCAGAAAATGGAGGTGGCTTCCAGTGATTGAATCCGTTGAAAAACGCGAAACCGGCAGCGTCCGGATAGCCAATGAAGTGGTCAGCATCATTTCCGGACTGGCTGCGACCGAAGTGAAAGGCGTGGCCGGAATGAGCGGCGGCGTGGTGGACGGCTTTGCCGAATTGCTCAAGAAGAAGAACCTGAGCAAAGGCGTTAAGGTGGAAGTTGGCGAAAAACAGGCCGCCATCGATCTGTTTATCATCATTGAGTATGGCGCCAAAATTCCCGATACAGCCTATATGGTCCAGGAAAACGTGAAACGGGCAGTGGAAAGCATGACCGGATTGGAAGTTGTGGAAGTGAATGTCCACATTCAGGGCGTCGAATTTAAACAGGAGGAGGCAGCGGAACCTAAAGTACGCTGAAACCGTGTATCATAAAGGAAGGGGTATCGTAATCGATGAAAGTCGGGGCACGTTTAATCAGTGTGTTGAATGGAATTATTCTCGGGGTTATCGGAATTGCTTTCTTTTTAATCGCGGTCGGACAAGCCGAATTGTTGACCGAACGGTTAATGCATCTGACCTATAAAGATCGGTTATGGGCTTTATTGGTTTCCTTTGTGACCCTGGTTCTCACCGTCCTCTCTTTCGCCATTGCTTTTCAGCGTCGGCGCGAAGAAAAAACCATCATCCACCAAACCCAGTTCGGCGAGATCCAAATTGCCGTATCCGCTGTGGAAAGCCTGGCATTGCGCTCGGCCAAATCGGTAAGAGGCGTTAAAGAGGCGCATGTGGGCATCCGGGCGGACAGCGGTTTGCTGGATGTGTTTATTGAGATTACCGTCAATCCGGATTTGAGCATACCGCAAATTTCAGAAGAGATTCGCCGCCAGGTGGATGACTATATTTATGAGACCGTGGGCATCCGGGTTAATTCGGTCAAAGTGTTGGTGACCAAAGTCCAAGGCGAGCTTTCCAGAACTCGGGTTGAATGAGAAAGGAGCGTCCGACAGTGGTAGAGTTATTAAAAGACCTTTTGCCGAAGCTCTCTGCCTATAAAGGGCGTATCCTGGGCGGTATCATCGGGTTTATCGCCGGTTTGATTTGGGCGTATAAAGGCTTTGGGGCTGCTTTGGCATTTGTTGTCAGCATTGTATTAGGGTATTATCTGGGAAAACGTTTTGATCAGCAAGATTCCCTGAAGGATATTTTGGAACGGGTATTGCCTCCAAAAAAGTAAAAAGGTGATGGCATTGAGTCGAACACTAGCCAGGGAAATGGCATTTAAATTATTATTTCAAACGGATGTGGGCCGCAATCCGTGGCAGCAAGCCATGGACCGGATGTTGGAGGAAGAGCCGCTTCCGGATAAATCCCGGGAGTTCCTGGAACAGTTGGTTAAAGGGACATTGCAGCATCTGAAAGAGATCGACCAACTGATTTCCCAACATTCCCGGGAATGGTCCTTGGAACGGATGGCCAATACGGATCGGAATATTTTGCGGATGGCCGTTTTCGAGATTAAGTATATCGAGGATGTGCCGGCCGGAGCTGCCATTAATGAAGCGGTAGAGCTTGCAAAACGTTACGGAGACGAGAACTCCGGCAAATTCGTCAACGGGATTTTGGGACAGATTGTCCGGGAGATGACCTCGGAGACATCTGGCCAGGTTCCGGAATCAACGGAGGGATGACCTCTGTTTTTTTATGGAGAAAGCGATGATTTTGGCATTTGATACCAGTTGTTATACAACTTCCGTCGCCCTCATCGGGTTCGACGGAACCATCAAGGCGGACTGCCGTCAAGTGTTGCAGGTGAAACCGGGGGAAAGGGGATTGCAACAGTCGACAGCCATCTTTCAGCATCTCGGCAACCTCCCCCGCTTACTGGGGTCCTGCCGGCCTTCCTCCTTGGTTGCGGTGGCTGCGGCTACCGTGCCGCGGCCGGTAGAAGGGTCCTATCTGCCCGTATTTAAAGTGGCCGCGTCCTTTGGGGAGAGCGTTGCCCGGCTGGCTGGCGTTCCGTTCATCGAAACCAGCCATCAGGAAGGCCATATCCGGGCCGGGCTATACGGACAAGCCCTGAACGGTGATCCTTTCTTGGCGTGGCATATTTCCGGTGGGACCACCGAATTGTTGTACGTGACGCCGAAGGAGGCCGGTTTCGGCATTGCGAAGATCGGCGGTTCATCGGATTTACATGCCGGCCAGTTTGTGGACAGGGTAGGGGTGGCGCTGGGTACGCCGTTCCCGGCCGGGCCCCATCTGGAGAAGCTGGCCATGGCATCCTCGACGGAACGTTCCCTTCCGGTGGTAACGGATGGATTGACTCTCAGTTTTTCCGGACCGGAATCAGCTGCCCAGCGGCTGGTCGGTTCGGTTCCGCCGGCGGATTTGGCCCGTCAGGTCTTTCATTGCATCGGCCGGAGTCTGTGGAACGTGACCCGGAAAGCGGCCGAACAATAC
>JAKOSX010000287.1 GCA_029776595.1 Bacillota bacterium
ATGACCGTCATCGATGCCTCCAGCAAAGACTGTAACGCCATCTTAAACCTGGCCGACCAAGCCTGTTACCTGGGAAAAAACCAAGGCGGAAACCGGGTGGAGTTTCTTTCAGAGTTGACAGTCGCCAATTAACGAATGGTTTAAACTGATTCCGTATTGGGTACTGGGTACTAGGTGTTAGGTGCTAGATTAAAGCGCGGGGCGCGGAGCGTTCCTTTCTTTTCCCGGAACCTAGGACCCAGAACCTAGCACCTGGAGTCTTAAACATTAACCACACTAAACACTTTTTTTCAGCAAATTGTTCTATTCGCCCAGATACGCCTTGCGCACCTCCGGATTGTTAGCCAATTCGGCGGCGGAACCGCTTAAGACCATCTCCCCCGTTTCCAAGACAAACGCCCGGTGAGCGATGGAGAGGGCCAAATGGGCATTCTGTTCCACCAGTAAAATGGTGGTCCCTTTCGCATTGATGGCCTGAATAATTTTGAAAATTTCATCCACCAACATGGGGGCCAACCCCATAGAGGGTTCATCCATCAACATCAGCTTCGGCCGGGCCATTAAGGCCCGCCCCATGGCCAACATTTGCTGTTCACCTCCGCTCAACGTGGCGGCCAGTTGGCGTTTACGCTCCTCAAGCCTGGGAAACCATTGAAATACTTCTTTAAATCCCTTCCGGACCGTCTCTTTGTCCGAACAGGTATACGCCCCCATCTCCAAATTTTCCATTACCGTCATCCGCGGGAACACCCGCCGTCCTTCCGGAACATGGACGATGCCCAAAGCGGTGATCTGATGCGGCGGCAAATGGGTAATGTCGCGGCCCATAAAACGGATGGTCCCAGCGGTAATGGGCAATACGCCTGATATGGCGTTGAGGGTGGTGGTCTTCCCGGCACCGTTGGAGCCGATCAAAGCGACGATCTCCCCCTCCCGGACATCCAGGGAAATGCCGTTTAAAGCCCTGATGGCACCATAATTCACAGTTAAATTTTCAACGGTTAACATTGGCCGGAAACCCCTTTCCCCAAATACGCTTCAATAACTGCCGGATTGCTCCGAATCTCTTCAGGAAGGCCCTCCGCTATTTTGGCTCCGTAATCCAAGACCGCGATACGATCGGATAGACCCATCACGAATTTCATGTCGTGTTCAACCACTAAGATCGTAATACCCGAAACCTGGATTTTCCGGATCAGGTCCATCAATTCCTTCTTCTCCTGGGGATTCATCCCGGCTGCCGGTTCGTCCAACAACAACAAACGGGGACGAACGGCCAAAGCCCGGGCGATCTCCAGGCGGCGCTGTTCCCCATAGGATAAATTCTTGGCCAATTCGTCAACTTTGCAATCCAACTGCACCAATGCCAGGCATTCACGGGCCAGATCCGCCAAAGCCCGTTCTTCACGCCGCTTCACCGGCAGAAAACCGCCCAAAGCGCCGAGAAAACCGGATTTTCCTTGGGTATGGGCACCGATCAGCACATTTTCAAAAACCGGTAATTCATTAAAGAGATGTATGGTTTGAAACGTCCGGGAAATCCCCCGGGCCGCGATCTCATGGGGGTGTTTATCATTGATTATCTCTCCCCGGAACCGGATCGTCCCTTCAGTCGGACGGTAAATTCCGGTGATGAGATTGAATACCGTGGATTTTCCGGCGCCGTTGGGCCCGATCAACGCCAGGATCTCGCCTTGCCGGACCTCTAAATCCAGTTGGTTGACCGCCACCAAGCCGCCAAAACGGACGCTAACCCGCTCCATCGTCAATAACGGCATCATTTTACCCTCCTGCCTTTCGTGTTGAAATCCGATGCCAAGGCTTCCGCGGGCCCGGCTTAATCCCCAATGCTTTACAGACCAGTTTGCGGATACTGACGCCTCCCAACAAGCCGTTGGGCCTGAAAATCATTAAAAACACCAGCAATGCGCCGTAAACCATCATCCGGTAGCGTTCCATAAAGCGTAAAAACTCCGGGGCCGTTGTGAGCAGCGTCGCACCCAAAACCGAACCGGGGATGCTTCCCAAACCGCCCAACACGACCATATTTAAAATATCCACGGACTTGGAAAAGCCAAAATCGGAAGGATTAATATAGGCAATGAAATGGGCATAAAGACATCCGCCCAGTCCGGCTGTGAAAGCGCCGATGGCAAACGCCTGAATCTTATAAAGCGTCGTATTCACGCCCATGGTCTCCGCAGCGATCTCATCCTCCCGGATGGCCCGCAGTGCCCGGCCAAAACGGGAGTTTTGGATCAATACCATGGCAGCCAGCACCAGCAACACCGTCAGCCATACATATATCGGCAACGGGATGGGCGTATGCGGCAGCGGCACCGACAACCCCAATGCCCGGTTGGTAATATCCAAATTCAAAAGGATGACTTTGAGAATTTCGGCAAATCCCAAGGTGGCGATGGCTAAATAATCTCCGGACAGCCTGAGGATGGGAAAGCCGATTACAACGCCGCACAACGCGGCCATCAGACCCGAACAGATGAGATTCAGGCTGAAGGGCATTCCCAATTTGATGGTTAAAATGGCTCCGGTAAATGCACCGATGCTCATAAATGCCGCATGGCCCAAGGATAATTGGCCGGTGACTCCGGTGACCAGGTTGAGCCCCAAAGCCATAATGATAGCGATGCCGATATTCACGAATATTTGAAGATAATAAGCGTCCACCAGGTTGACTAAGTTTTCCAAATATTCTCCAATCATCAAATTTCCCTACACTTTCTTCTGTATCTTCTGGCCGAGTAACCCGGTAGGTTTGATCATTAACACCGCAACCAGGATCGCAAAAGCGATGGCATCCTTATAGGATGAATATCCGGCAGCCACACCCAGGACTTCCACCACGCCCAGAACCACGCCGCCCAGCATAGCCCCGGGAATTGAACCGATGCCTCCCAAAACGGCAGCGGCAAAAGCCTTAAGTCCGGCCATCAAGCCCATGTTAAACGAAACGGCGTTAAAGTATATACCCACCAAAACGCCACCGGCAGCCGCCAAGGCCGAACCCAATGCAAAAGTGAAGGAAATCACCAGGTTCACATTGACTCCCATCAGCGCAGCCGTCGTATAATCCTGGGAAGTAGCCCGCATGGCTTTACCGATTTTCGTGTGATGGACGATAAACTCCAACCCCAGCATCAGCAAAGCCGAAACCCCGATAATCAACAATTGAAGGGACGACACCTCCGCCGCACCGATACGCATCTGAACCACCGGGAACACATCGTCCGGAAACCCTTTGGCATCCGCCCCGAAAATCAGCAATACCAGCGTCGACAGAAAGGTCGATACACCGATGGCCGAGATCAAGGCCGAAAGCCGCGACGAACGCCGCAGGGGCCGGTAAGCAACGAACTCAATGATCACGCCCAACAGCAGGCAGACGACCATTGCCAGCACCATGGCAAGGAAAATACTCATCTTAAAAACGGTGACCAACACCAAGGCCGCAAAGGCGCCCACCATGTAAATCTCGCCGTGGGCAAAGTTGATCAGCTGAATGATCCCGTAAACCATGGTATACCCCAAGGCAATCAATGCATACGTGCTTCCTAAAGCGATGCCGTTAATCAATTGCTGCCAAAACATCTTTTTCCCCCTAATACCGTTTCAACGACGTAAAACATGAGAAAGGCCACCAACCACAGCTGGTGGCCCTAACATTAAGCATTATTTCTTCATCTTGACATCGACCTTGGTCTTTAATTTATAGGCCCCGTCTTTGATTTCCAACAGATACACCGGGCTCTTGATGGGTTCCCGGTTGGGCTGGATGGTAATGGTCCCGGAAACGCCTTTGAAATCTTTAATCTTGGCCAATTCATCCCGGAATTTCTTCGGATCGTTACTCTTCGCCCGCTTCATCGCTTCAGCCAACATCATAATGGCATCATAGCCTTGGGTCTCGAACAATCCGGGCAATTTGCCGTTGTGTTTGGCTTTAAACGCCTGAATGAATTTGGCGGTTTCCGGAGAAGGATTTTCGGGGAAGAAACCGACATAAACCATGCTTCCCTCCACCGCTTTGCCGCCAAGGCTGATCAACGTCGGGGAGTACAGGCCGTCACCACCGAACATATTCACGTTCAACCCTTGTTTGCGAGCTTCTTTCATCAAGAGGGCCCCTTCGGTGTAATAACCGGAGAAGAAGATAATATCCGGTTTCTTCGCCTTAATATTGGTGATCTGGGCACTGAAATCCTTGTCTCCGTCTTTGATCTTCTCATCGGCGACGATCTGGGCTTTCTTCCCTTTCAAGGCATTTTTGAAAATCTGTGTCAAACTGACGCTGAAATCATTATTGTCGGAAGTCACGACGGCAAACTTTTTATATCCGACGTCATTCACAAAATAATCCACCAACGGCGGGATGGCGACAGAATCCAACAGCGTGTTGCGGAAGATATATTGGCCCAATTCCACGACACCGGTTCCAACGGCGCCTGCCGACAGCAACACCACTTTATTCCGCTCGCAGATGGGTGCAACCACCTTGGTGATACCGGTGGTCGGATCTCCGACGATGGCCGCCACCCGGTCCCGGCTGATAAATTTCTGGGCGATATTCGCCGCTTCCGGTTTATCGCCCCGGTTGTCCGCTTCCACGATGACCATCTTCTGGCCGTTGACCCCGCCGGCTTTATTCACATCCTCGACAGCCATTTTCATCCCTTCCAACGTCGGGATGCCGAACATGGCTACATCTCCGGTGAGCGCTCCCATAAAACCGATCTTCACGGTTCCGGCGGCACCGTATACGCTCATACTTACCATGAATATGATCAATATAAGTACGCTTATTCGTTTGATCATACTACTCCCCCGTTCTATATTTTGAATAAACTTTAATGTTCTACATAAACCATGGAATTCCCAATCACTGACGGATCACCCGGGTCCGAACCACCACTGGCGCCAGTCCGTCCGAAAAATACTGGACGTCGTCAAAAAACGGCGGAATGACCATTTTCCCCTGGCGGTCGATAAAGCCCCATTTGCCGTCGAGCTTAACCCCGGCCAAACCTTCCGAAAACTTCCGGACATCATCATAAACCGGCGGAATCACATATTTGAACGACCGGTCCACAAAACCCACTTTGGAGCCGGAAGGCAGGGCGGCGAGGCCTTCCGAAAAGTCCAGAAAATGATCAAATTGGGGTTCCACCGCGATCCGCCCGGTCCGGTCGATATATCCCCATTTTCCTTTGAGCTTCACCGGCGCCAATCCGTCGTAAAACGGCCCGGCGTCTTCATATTGAGGTTTAATGACCATATTTCCCCGGGTATCCATATATCCGAAGGCCTTGCCCATCTGCACCGCAGCCAGGCCTTCCGAAAACAGGGACGGCCGACGAAACTGCGGCTCAATGAC
>JAKOSX010000288.1 GCA_029776595.1 Bacillota bacterium
AAGAAAAACCGTTTTTGCTTGTGCAGGTCCGGACCTGGTTTTTGGCTAAAGTTCAAGAAGATGGCCATGAAAAATATTTTGCCATCGTTGACCGTAATCATAACGGCCGCTATGATGACCCTGACGATCAGCTGTTTATCGATTATGACAACAATCTGTATTTTTCAGAAAAGGAAGCGGTGGCCCGTAAGAAGGGAGTCCGTTTTAAAACGGCAAACGGCTACATGACGGCTGATTGGGGTCCGTATCCCGAGTATCTGATGTTGGGAGGGAATAAATGATGAGGCGGCATTGGCTTTTAGGAATTCTTTTGTGTACAGCCCTCTTCGGGATGGTTTTCGCTGCCGAAGCGGCTCCCCGGGAAAGTTTTGAGCGGGTTGTGCTGAAAAACGGGGTTACGTTAAAGTATAAAGTGATTAAAGGTGAACCGATGGTGTCCATTTATGCGGTTTTTCCTATCGGTACCCATGGCGAGAAAGCCAAAGGCATCGCCCATTTGTTGGAACATTTGGTTTTTAGGGGCGGTTCCGGTTTGACGTTTAAAGACATTTCCGAGGTGACCACCAGAAAAGGGGGATATTTTAACGGGTTTACTTCTTTCTATGCCACCTCTTACAATTATGTGGTCCCCAAAGAGCACTATGAGAAAGCATTGGAAGTGTTTAACGGGTGTATTTGGGGAGTGACGCTAGCTCCGGCCATTGTGGAGATGGAGAAGCAGATTATCGGGCATGAGTTGGATATGGATTATACGTTGCGGTATAAGTATTATCCACTGATCCGGTATTTTTATCCGGAGATGTACCATTCCAAAGAGACCATGGCCCAGATTACCGAGGAAGATTTGAGGGATTTCCATAAGACGTATTATCAACCGGACAATGTGACTTATGTCATCGCCGGTGATATTGATCCCAAAAAGATCATCGCCCAGTTGGAACAGATCCAAAACCAGTCCGGCTATGTGAAAGCACCTCCGGTTCAGATTTCCCGTTTGGACTTTCCCGTCGGGGAAATCGAGGAGGAACGGAACCTCTATCCCTATCAATATCAGCTGATGATGGCTTATGTTTTGGAAGGCTTGACGGAAAAGGAACGGATGGCCGTTAAGCTGTTGTCCTATATGTACGGCGGCGATTACAAGATCGATTATCTGCAGAACCGTTATAAGGTATATAATGCCATCACCCGCTCTGTGGGGGATCAGGACTATTTCGGCATGTTTTATTTGGAACGCAGTGAGCCGTACAGCAAAGAGGCAGTGGAGCGGGAAAAGGCCAATCTCTTCCGGTATTTCCATGAATTCAAACAAGTCGATTTTAAACGGGCGGTTAAAAACTTTATCAGCCTCATCGAGCTGGAAGCCCGTCAGAGCCAGTCTTCGGCGGTGGCGGCGGTGGAATATGAGGTGCAGCGGCTTTCGGATCCGGATAACCTGACGGTGGATTCCTTGGCTATCCTCCGTAAATTGACGGAGAAGGATCTGTTGGGAGTCATTGAAAAGTATTTTTCAAAGCCTCCGACCACTTGGGTCCTGGTTAAAACGACGCGGTAAGGAGGAACGGGAATGAAATGGGTTAAAAAAATCGTATGGATTTGTTTACTGCTTTCGATCCTTACCTTACCGGTGTGGGCGGACGGCCCGGCCAGGATCGAACGGACGACGGTGAACGGGATGCCGATTTTGTTGCAGCGTACCAACTCCGAAGTGGTTGAAGTCACAATGTTGCTCAAATCCGGCAGCGGTTTGGACGGGAAGAAAAAAGGGGCCGCCGAATTGATGAATATGTTGGTCTATTTGAAACTTCTCAGTGCCCCGGAATCTTTAGGCAGCGTGAATGTGTTGACCCGGCCGGATTATACCGAAATCCGGATCCAGGCATCGGCGGAAAATCTTAAAAATGTATTAGTTGAGTTGGAAAGCCTGCTGACCACGCCGTTGTATAGTTATGACGTGATAATGGACTTAAAACAGTTTTTAATCGCGGATATCAAAGGGATGCCGGCATTTAATAAAACCTACTATGAAACCAACCGCAGTTTTTACGGGCCGGATCATCCATATAATGACTATCTGGAGCCGGAAGTGGTGGAGTCCATCACCGGCCATGACGTCTACCGTTGGTATCGCCAGACCTATCAGCCGGGCAATGCCATCCTGTCCATTGCCGGCGGAGTGAAAGAAAGCATGAACCAGATCGCCAAGATCTTCTCCAATATGCTGTATGAGTCGGTGGATCAGCGGCTGTTGATTCAGCCGGTCATTCCGAATCAAACCCGATTGATCGAGCGGGAGGATTATAACGGCCGGATAGCTTCCATATGTATGGGATTCGGTGCTCCCCGCATCCAGGACACCGAGTATCCGGCGTTCAGGATCATCGCTTATTACTTGGAGGATTATCAGTATTACTTTGAAAAACTCCGGATCGAAGAGGGGTTGATGTATACCGGTATGGTATACTATAGTTATCTGGAAAGACCCCAGGCCCCTAATATTGTCTTCCTGACTATGACCGATCCGGACGATCTGTTCCTGGTGGAAGCCAAGACCCTGGATATCATCGAGGAATTGAAGGAAAAGGGAATTGAGCAATCGATGATTGCCCAAATTGCCGAGGCCCTTGAAAAGGAAGGCAAGTCGAGGATTCAGGCCGTGATCGGCGCGTCCCGCCGGAATGTCATGAGCTATTACCTTCAAAACCAATTGGTATATGGCGAAAATCTTTGGCCCAAGTTGAAACAGGTGACCACTGCCGATATTCAAAAAGCGGCGGCAAAATATTTAAACCATTATGTCCGGGTGGCCTATGTGCCCAGGGAAAAACCGGACAATTTCTGACGGGGAAACCTTGAAAACAGCAAATAGACGGAAGTATAAAAATCAGGCGTTGCTTGAAGACTAATAGCGCCTGATTTTATTATTTCAAAATGGTTGACAATTAATATTTAACCATGTTAACATTTAATTATGTTACAGGAAGGTGGCGAAAAGGTGGTTGACCGGAAACTGTTGGGATTATCGGCAAAACTGTTTTGCCGGGCGGTCAATGAAGCGGTTGTCAGTCGTAGCCTTCGGGATTTGCCGAAACGGGATCAATTGACGCAGGTACAGTTGGCATGCGTCCGTTTTGTCCATTTGCATCCCGATTCATCGGTGGGGGAGATCGCCGCCGGATTGATGATAAGCAATGCAGCAGCGGCAAAGTTAATCGACCGCTTGGTCAAACGCCATTTTCTGGTGAGAGAGGAAGACGTTCAGGACCGGCGGGTGTTAAAAATCAAACTGACCGCCGAAGGCCAAAAAGTTCTGGAAGAAGCGACTCTCTTAGAACAACGGTATTTCAATGAAATCGTTGATCGAATGGCTCCCGGGATGGCCGAAAATTTGCAATTATCGTTGAAAGCATTTTTAAAAGCGGCGTTTCAGGATCCGGAAACCGTAGATGTCATATGTCTTTGGTGCGGCCGGGAACATCTCGATGAATGCGTGGGGAACACAAGATATCGCGAATTAACCGGAGAAAACAGAAGTAAAATTTGATAAATTACAAATGGTTTAACCGTTGCCATAATGATAAAAAAATAAAAAAGAAAGGAGAAGGAGATTATGACAAAACGTTATGAAGTTTATAATTGTGAAGTTTGCGGAAACACGGTGGAAGTCGTGGGTGAGGGTGCCGGAGAGTTGGTTTGCTGTGGGCAACCGATGAAAAAACTGACCGAAAACACGGTCGATGCATCAAAAGAGAAACATGTTCCGGTCATTGAGAAAGTGCCGGGCGGTTATAAAGTGACGGTCGGCAGTGTTATGCATCCGATGGAAGAAAAACATTACATTGAGTGGATTGAATTGGTGGCCGGCGATAAGGTTTATCGCAAATATTTAAAACCCGGCGATGTGCCGGAAGCGGTTTTTGAGACCGATGCTACTCAGGTGACGGCCCGGGAACTCTGTAATATCCACGGATTATGGAAATCGGAGGGATGAAAAATGATTGGAACCAAAATGGAAGCGGCATTTAACGAACAAATCAAGGAAGAATTAGCCTCTGCGTATTTGTATCTGTCCATGGCAGCCTATTTCCACGCACAAAATCTGGACGGAATGGCCCATTGGATGCATGTGCAGGCTCATGAAGAGTATGAACATGCGATGAAGTTTTTCAACCATATTATCGACCGGGGTGGCCAAGTTGAACTGGCCGGATTGGAGAAACCGAAAAAAGTCTGGGATTCACCGTTAAGCGCTTTTGAAGAAGCTTATCAGCATGAGCAATATGTGACCGGCAGAATAAACAGCCTTTATAAATTGGCGGTGTCCGAGGAGGATTATCCGGCACTCGGCCTGTTACAATGGTTTGTGGATGAGCAAGTTGAAGAAGAAGCGTCGGTCTCCAAGATAGTCGAGCAATTGAAGATGATTGGAAATTCCGGATCGGGACTGATTATGCTCGACAGTCAGCTCGGAAAGAGGGAAGAATAACAAAAAAGGTTGCCCGCAGGCAACCTTTTTTTGTTAGGTAGCTTGCTGATACAGGGATTCCAATTTTTTAAACTCGCCGTTTTTCGCTGTCAGCTGGTCATAAGTTCCGATTTCGACGATGGTGCCGTTTTTAATGACTGCGATGCGGTCAGCATCCCGAATGGTGGAAAGGCGATGGGCGACGATAAAGGTGGTTCGCCCTTTGATTAAGGCTTTGAGGGCCGTTTTGACCTGGGCTTCGGAGATGAGGTCCAGGGCAGAAGTGGGTTCATCCAAGATGATCACCTTGGGATCTCGTATCAGAGCCCGGGCGATGGCGATCCGTTGCCGTTGACCGCCGGATAATTTTCCTCCATGTTCACCGATGCGGGTATCCAATCCTTCCGGCAGCCGGTCGATAAATTCTTTGGCGCAGGCGGCCTCCAAGGCTTGATTCAGTTGTTCGTCGGTTACCGACGGCAGACCGTAAGTGATGTTCTCGCGGATGGTTCCTGAGAATAAAATGGTGTTTTGAGGAACGACCGCCAGATGGCGACGGTAAGTCCGGAGGTCCAGATTTTCCATGTCTTCACCGTCCAGCAGGATGTGGCCGGCGGTGGGACGGTAAAATCCGATAATCAAGTTTAAAAGGGTGGATTTTCCGGCTCCGGATTCGCCAACGAAGGCGATACATTCACCCGGCGCGACTTCTAAATTGATTCCTCGGATGGCTGCGGCATTACCGGAAGGATACGCGAAATAGACATCTTGAAAAGAGAAACGGCCCTGAATGTCGGTGACTGCTTTTTTGCCTTTGTTATGTTCAAAGTCGGAAGAAGCAAGAATTTCGCCGATGGAACGTAAAGACTCCAACCCTCGGGTCAGTTGGGGGTAAATATTAATGAGCCCGTTCACGGATGAGGTAATTGTATTAAAAAATCCTTGATACATGACGATATCTCCGGGCGGGATCAGGCCTCGGAATGCCATATAGGCTGTCACCAGCAAACAGGCGATTTGAAAAGTCTGAAAGGCAACCCAGGCTGAAGCTCCGAAGGCGGCATTCAGGATGTCCAAGCGCAATCCTTCCGTCTGTACCTGTTCCAGATGGTGGGTGATGGTTTGGATTTCGATGTTTTCAAGGCCATGGGCCCGGGTTACCGGAAGCATTTCGATGGATTCGGAGATTCGGGCGACCATATTTTCGATCTCTTTGCGGAAAACCCGGTTTTTATTCCGCATGCTGTTTCGGAAGAAATAGATCAAGGCTGAAGCGACAGGAATGGTAAGCAGGTAAAACAGGGCGATGGTCAGGTTCCGGCTGAGGGTGTATCCCAAGGCGACAATAACCGACAAAAGGCAGGGTACGAAATTGGTGATGAGTTGCCGGGACAGGTTTTCTACCCCTTCAACGTCACGGAGGACTTTAGACTGGAGTTTGCCTGACTGGTATTCGTTGTGAAACGAGAACGACAATTGTTGTATTTTCCGAATCAGGGAACCGCGGAGCCTTGATTCGACGCTGCGAATAGCCTCGCTGTGAAAACGCACATATAGGGTGTTGGTAAAGACATTTTGAACAATCATCACTAAAATGACGGCAATATTGATCCAGATTTTATGAACATCATGTTTATCAGGGTTACTGACGATATTGATAATATTGGCGCTGACAACGGTCAGGACCCAGGCAGGGGAATGTTTGATAATATAGAAAACGGTGGACAGCATTAAACGATGATAATTTCCCCGGTAAAGATGGTAAAGGGTTTTTAACGGGTCCGATGTTTGAAATGAATCACTTAAATCTGCCGGAAGCTTCTGAGCCGCACCGGTCTTGCTCACGTGCCGCAACCCCTTTCATCAAGGTAATTTAAACGTTTAAATTGTCACCTTTTATTGTAGCTTAGAATATGAAGAAACATCTTTACGTTCGTGTTAATTTTTAGGGGCTGGGTGTTGGGTGTTGGGTGTGAGGTTCTGGGTACGAGGTACTGGCTTGGTACTGTGAACTATGTGCTGTGTACTAAAAAAAAGAGCGGTACACTGTCAACTGTAAACTGTCCTGTATCAGAGGAGGTATCCCATGGATAAATATTTGGCTTTGCTGGAAGCTATGGTCAATGTGGATTCGGGAAGCGGACATCGGGAAGGATTCCAAAAGTTGGCCGACATGATTCGCCCGATGGCCGAAGAACTTCGTTGTTCGTTTGAATCCCGGAAGGCGCATGACGGATCCGTCCATTATGTGCTAAGCCGCGGCGAAGGGGAACGGGTTTTGCTCATTGCCCATTTGGATACGGTTTTTCCTCCGGGAACGGCGACCCGACGCCCGTTCCGGGTGGTCGGAGATCGGGCGTTCGGCCCGGGAGTCTCTGACTGTAAATCGGGAGTGGTCATGATACTTGCGGCTCTTGAAGAATTAAACCGAAGTCAATGGCCGGCTTGCCGGATCGACTGTTTGTTCAATACGGACGAGGAACTGAGTTCCCCGGGTTCCCGGGAGATCATCACCGATATGTCCAAGGGAGCCAAAGCAGTTTTGGTGGTTGAACCTGCGGAAGGGGACAATTTAACGGTTGCCCGGAAAGGGATCGGACGGTTTGTGTTG
>JAKOSX010000289.1 GCA_029776595.1 Bacillota bacterium
ACTGCCTGAGTACCGACCATTTGACTGGTGGGTGTAACCAAAGGCGGATATCCGAGTTCTTCACGGACTTTGGGAACTTCCGCCAACACTTCTTCATAACGGTGAGCCGCATTTTGACCGGCCAATTGATTCCGCAAGTTGGAGATCATGCCGCCCGGAATCTGGTACGAAAGGACAGCCGTATCCACTTCAACCGGTGCGGAATAGTTTTGGTAATTTTTCTTGACTTCTTTAAAGTGTTGACTGATGGGCGCGATCTTCTCCAGATCAATTCCCGTATCGTACGGAGTATCTTGAAGCGCGGCAACCAGCGATTCCGTCGGCGGTTGGGAAGTTCCCATGGCCAAAGGAGACAAGGCCGTATCCACCACGTCCACACCGGCCTCAATGGCTTTCAAATACGTCATGGATGCTAAACCGCTGGTATAATGGGTATGCAATTGAAGCATGATTCCGACTTCTGCTTTGATCCGTTTGACCAATTCCTCGGCCACGAAAGGTTTGAGAAGGCCGGCCATGTCTTTAATACAAATGGAATCACAGCCCAACTCCTTCAGTTCTTTGGCCAGTTTCACATAGGCGTCGATATTATGAACCGGGCTGATGGTATAGACGACAGTCCCTTGCACATGGGCACCGGCCGCCTTGGAAGCCTTGATGGCCACTTCCATATTGCGGATATCATTTAAAGCGTCAAATACCCGGATAATGCTAATTCCGTTATCCACTGCTTTCTTACAAAACGCTTCAACCACTTCATCCGGATAATGGCGATACCCTAAAATGTTTTGGCCCCGGAGCAGCATTTGCAAAGGGGTTTTACGGATAACCGCCTTCAGCCGACGCAACCGCACCCACGGATCTTCCTTTAAAAACCGTAAACAACTGTCAAAGGTGGCTCCACCCCAAGCCTCCAACGAGTGATAACCCACTTCATCGATGGCTTCGGCGATAGCCATCATCTCTTCGGTCTTCATCCGCGTGGCCCACAAGGATTGATGGGCGTCACGGAAAACAGTTTCAGTAATTCCTACCGGACGTTTTTTCATCGAGATACCCTCCTTCGTAAAATTTTGTCAGCCGTATTAAGCTTTGAGCGTGACCAGGGCATCTCCTACGTTCACACTAGTTCCGGCATCCACCAGGATCTCCTTGACCACACCGTCCTGCGGTGCAACGATCTCGTTCTCCATCTTCAACGCTTCCAGGGTGAGCAATACCTGGCCATATTTGACGGATTCGCCGGGTTTCACCTTCACGGACAGGATAACACCGGCCAAAGGCGCATTGACCACAACGTCGCCGGCTTCAATGGTCCCTACCGGTTTCGGCGTTGCCGGAGCGGCGGCCGGGGCAGCTTCTGCAGCCGGAGCGGCAGGTGCAGCAGGAGCGGCTGCAGCCGGAGCAACGGCGCCGGTACCTTCTTCAACGGTTACTTCATAGACTCTTCCATTCACGGTGACTTTAAAATTTTGCATTATGTAGTGCCTCCTCGTTTTTTAATCAAATCAAGGTAAACCTTTGATTTACTTCTGTTGTAAACGGATCGTCTGAATCGTCTTTCCGGGCATCATCGTGGCGATAACCGCTGAAATAACAGCCACTTCTTCTTCGGAGATCCCATCGGCAGCGACGGTCGGCACCGAAGCCGGAGCAGCAGCCGCAGACGTTCCCGGTTGAAGAGCCATCGTCGCTAACAGACTGTTCAGGTTATTTATTGCTTTTAAAATAAACAATAAAATAACCGCTATCAACCCGACGAGAGCCAATCCGATATTCATGAGTGCAGCTTGTTCCATCAAATTCTCTCCTTTTCTGTGGTTTTGTAGTTATGTATAACCGAACGGCTAAACGTTGACTCATATTTAAAAACGAAAATTCTTCGAAAAACTTAAATTAAGGTTGTGTAAATTTTACATTTAAAATAAGAAAACTTCTATATAACTTATATGATACAAGTTAAAACTTTTAAAATCAAGTGTTTACCTCTTTAACTTCGCTAAAATTCTAATGACAAGTTAATATTATTATGATAAATTAAATCTTGAGGTGGGGTTTGTTTTGGCTGCTCCTTTAGGTATGCATAGCATCAACGGATTCAGCAAATCTTATGCGAAGGCATGCCTGCCGATGCACCCACTGGATTATCTTTCATATCAACAATTCATCAGGAGGGTAAAAAAGTTATGGAAGAATTGTTAGCAGGGATACTTAACCTACATTGGACAAACCTGGTCATGTTCGCTATCGGGGGCATCTTAATCTATTTGGCCATTGCCAAAGATTATGAGCCAATGCTCTTGCTCCCCATCGGTTTCGGAGCGATTTTAGCCAACATTCCCCTGTCGTCGGTCATCGGACATGAAGGCGTTCTCAGCATTTTATACAATGCAGGTATCACCACTGAACTTTTCCCGGTTTTAATCTTCGTCGCCGTCGGAGCCATGATCGATTTTGGTCCGTTGCTCCAAAATCCGTTTATGCTTTTCTTTGGTGCAGCCGCTCAATTTGGTATCTTTGCCACCATGCTGTTGGCCATCTTATTTGGCTTTGATCTCAAAGAAGCTGCTTCCATCGGTATCATCGGCGCCGCAGACGGCCCCACGTCCATCTTTGTGGCGACCAAATTCGCCCAAAAATTGCTGGCTCCCATCTCCGTAGCCGCTTATTCTTACATGTCGTTGGTGCCCATCATCCAACCACCGGTCATTCGCATGTTGACCACGAAAAAAGAACGGATGATCCGGATGGAAGCCCAAAGAGCTGTGGAAGTTCCCAAACTGGTCCGGATTCTCTTCCCCATCATGATCACCGTCATTGCAGGCATCATCGCTCCAATCAGCGTAGCGCTCGTCGGTTTGTTGATGTTCGGTAACCTGATCCGGGAATGCGGCGTATTGGAACGGCTTTCCAAAGCCACCCAAAACGAATTGGCAAATCTGGTCACCCTTTTGTTGGGTATCACCATCGGTTCAACCATGGTAGCCGAAGACTTCCTGAACATCAACACTTTGATGATTATGGGGATGGGCTTGTTGGCATTCGTATTTGACACCGCCGGCGGCGTGTTATTTGCCAAATTCCTCAATCTTTTCCTGAAGAAAAAAGTCAACCCGATGGTGGGTGCAGCCGGTATCTCCGCATTTCCGATGTCCGCCCGGGTAATCCAGAGAATGGCCCAAAAGGAAGACCCGACCAACTTCGTTTTGATGCAGGCCATCAGCGCCAACGTCGCAGGCCAATTGGGTTCCATCGTGGCCGGCGGCTTATTACTGGCTATCGTCCCGGCTCTCTTAAAATAATTAACACGCGTCAAAGGAGGCATTCGTTATGGGTCATACATTTCAACTTGGCTTAATTGCCACTGTTTACGGTTTAAGCGGTGTCTTTGCGGTATTGATCTTGTTTTATATATTAACCAAACTGATGATGAAATTTATCAAATAAAAGCCATGTTTCATAAGTATAAAATGGATGAGTTTGCAAAAAAGAGCCGATATTCACCGGCTCTTTTTTCCGTTTCATGGGTCGCTCCCATGGATTCGCAAAATGTCTCGGCTCCGATGTTATTTTTGGGTGACAAAACGGCGGCAGTAATGCAGAATGCCTCTGGAAATCGCCAGGGCCAGCTTGGACTGATATTCTTCCTGTTGCAATAGGGCTGCCTCCTCGGGATTGGATAAAAAGCCGACTTCGATCAAGACGCCGGTAACACCGGGTTCGCGAATGATCAAATATTTGCCGGGAGCCGCTTTAAACGGCCGTTGTTGCAAAACATTGAGCTCCTCTTGAATCGCCAAGGCCAGTTCTTTGCTTTCGGACGACAGATAATTATAAAAAACAAAAGCTCCCCGCCGTTTCGTCTCCACCGAAGCATCGCAATGAATGCTGACCAAAAAGAGACAATGATTGCTCCGGGCTTTTTCTATCCGGGCCATCAGGTCCCGACGGTGCCTGCCCCGCTGTCCCGACCGAAACGGCGCCAAATCCGTATCTTTCTCCCGGGTCATCACGATCTGAAGGCCACTGGCTTTCAGTTGTTCCCTGACTTTCAACCCAATGGCCAAATTGATATTCTTCTCCAGATTACCGTAGCTATCCTGCGTCCCTCCGTCCACTCCGCCGTGGCCGGGGTCGATTAACAACGTTAACCGGCTCAGACTGCCCTGAGTCCGGTGAGATTGGAAATACCAACCTAAACAGGACATCCCAACGCATACTACCGCGGTGATGAACAGTATCAACCGAACCATCGGTTTGGAAAGAATAATCACCATCGCAAACCACCTCTCCAGTTCTAACGTCCTCTGAATTCTTTTAAATATATTTCAGTTGGAAGCCGGATATGAAAATGGCGTTCTTCTTTCCAAACCCATTAAAAAAACCGCCCGAAGGCGGCCCTGCATGGTCCGTTTGTCATACCAGTCCCCAATAATCTATTAAATAGATGAGTTTATCCGCATATTTTGAATCCGTGGCATACCCTGCCCTCGCTATTTCCCTGGCGAAATCTTTCGGATTATTGGTTTGGAAGGCGGCTCCGTACCGTTTCAAATTATCATAAAAGAACTGGCTGTGCCCTTTAATCGATTCTTCAAAAGAATGAAACGCTTTAAACCGAGCCAATTGGGGTTCCCAAATACCGCTGCTGGTTTCTTCCCGGGTCCAACTGTTAACGGATCCCGCCGGCCCGGTGCCTTTTATCCCAAATAGGTTATAGCTGTACTGTTTGGTGTTGACGTCCACCGGAACCGACTGCCCGTAACCGGACTCCAAGATGGCCTGGGCCGTGGTTACGGCCGCCGGAACTTTACTGTCAAACTCGTCAATCACCGCATAATAATAGATGACATTGACAAAGGCCGCTTTGGAAACCGCTTTTCCGATATCCGGACGTACTCCCCTTTCCCACGCTTCTTTCACTAATTGCCGGAAATTTGCTCCGTTATAGGCCTGTTTTTCCAACAATGCCAACGTGGCGGTGGGGGTAATTTCGCCGGTGGGTTCAATTTGATGCATTCGTTCAAATAAGCCCAGCGCCTCTCGGGTGGCATCGCCATATTTGGCGTCGATCCCGTTTTGATTGGGGCCGAAGCTTCCGATGGGAAACCCCATCAAACGCAGATAGGCCTGGGTTTCGATAATCAAGGGATCCCCGCTCACTCCAGCGGTCATCTGCTTAATCTTGTCTTCAATCGCCGCCGTTAAATCCGTATCGGATAACTCTCCGCTTTTAAGGATGGATAATGCCTGTTGCACCGGATGGCTCAACCGTTTATCCAGCTTTTCAATGAACCATAACAAGATCACAATGATATCCTGCTTGATCCGCTCGATGGTCTCCATGTTTAACCCTGCCTTATTCGCTGATTTAAGTACTTACCGTTTTATGCCTTTAGCTCATTGATAATATATTCATGGGACAAAGTAACGGTGAAGCACCGGCCAAAAAATCCGGAAAGTAGCTTAGGATCTGTTATAATAAAAAAGAAACTTCAGATATGGCGGTATTTACATGTCCAACATCCATACGTTTGACATTCCGGAAGAATGGTCCGGAATCACCCTCCATACTTTCCTGCGTCAACATTTAAATCTATCGCGGACCGGCATCCGGTCCTTAAAACGCCATCATGCTTTGCGGGTCAACGGACATGCCGTAACCGTCCGATATCCGCTTCAGGCGGGAGACGTTTTGGAAATTGCCTTTCCGGAAACCCCTCCTCAACGTTTTGTGGGTGAAAACATCCCGCTGGACATCGTCTACGAAGACGGGGACCTAATCGTGATCAACAAACCCGCCGGCATGGTGGTCCATCCCACGCCGAAACACCGTTCCGGGACGCTGGCCAACGCTTTGCGTTATCATTGGGATAGTCGCGGCGAAACCGCAGGATTTCATCCGGTGCACCGATTGGATCGTTCCACCTCCGGATTGATTCTCATCACCAAGAACGCCTGGGCTCACCAGCAGCTGGACCTTCAAATCGCATCCAACCGGATCCACCGTCTTTATCTTGTCGTTTGTGAAGGGAAACCTTTCAAGCCCAGTGGCCGCATCGACGCTCCCATTCTGTCGCTGCCGGAAACCCCCAAGCGGCAGATTGCCGCATCGGGAAGGCCTTCGGTTACCCGTTACCGGACGTTAATTGGGTCTTCCGAAGCTTCATTATTGGCGGTCAAAATCTTCACCGGCCGAACCCACCAGATTCGGGTCCATCTGTCCCATACCGGTCACCCGCTATGGGGCGATACTCTGTACGACAGCGTCCATCCGGAATTTCCGCGGCCGGCGCTTCACGCCGCCTTGCTTTCGTTCATCCATCCCAAGTCCGGGAAGCGTCTCCGCTTCCGGGCCGGCTTACCGGAGGATTTCTCCTTCCTCATGAAAAACCTGGCGTTGAAGATTTGACGGAAATATAAAAAATAAAATATTTTAAAGGAATTTAAAAAAATATACAGAAATTTTTTTGGGTCTTTTATTTCATCTTTTTTATGAGAGGAGACTTATTGTGAAACAGCCAGGTTTAGAACATTATGAAGCCGGTATTTCCTATCATCTAACATATCCCGATCTGAGCTTACCGGCCGTCTTGCTTCAAACCTCTGCAAGATTTCCGAATCATACAGCCATGGTCTATCAAAATATCTCATGGTCATATACACAACTGAACGAACTCGTCTCGCAAATGGCCAACTTCCTGATTGAGCGGGGCATTCAACCCGGAGACCGGGTGGGCATTCAATTGCCCAATTCACCCCAGTTCGTCATCGCTTATTACGGCATTTTGCGTGCCGGAGCCATTGCGGTTCCCATCAATCCACAATTTACCGGAGATGATTTGGCATTTTTGGTTGAGGACAGCGGTTTAACGGCCACCGTCACTTCCGTGGAGATTTTACCCGTCTATAAGAGCATTTCTTCCAAAGTCCAACTCATCGTCACCGATATTAAGACGCCTTTTTCCCCGACTCAGGATTACACGCCGTCCATTCCGGAAGCCATCCGTCTGGAACAGCATCTCTTTTCCTGCCCGGCGACGGATCCGCAAGCCCCCATCACCAGCCAATCCATTGCCACGCTCCAATATACCGGCGGAACCACCGGAAGGTCAAAAGGGGCTATCTTAACCCATTTCAATCTCCTGGCCAATGTCGTCCAATTCCGGGAATGGTTTAAAAACGTTTTCCGTGACGGCGAAGGCAAATTCGTCTGCGTCATTCCGTTGTTCCATATTTACGGTTTGACCACCAGCATGAATATTGCCGTTTATACCGGTTCTTCCATGCTGCTCTTACCCAAATTCGACCTGAATGAACTGATGGCCCTCATCGACACCCACCGTCCTAACCTGTTCATGGGCGTACCGGCCATGTACGGCGCTATCGCCGCCCGGGAAAACCACAACTACGACCTGAGCTCCATAGAAGCCTGCGTCAGCGGTTCTGCGCCATTGCCTCCGGCCATTCAGGAAAAATTCCAAAAACTGACCGGCGGAAAACTGGTGGAAGGCTACGGACTCTCCGAAGCCTCCCCGGTCGTTGCCGTCAACCCGATTTACGGAACGGTTAAAACCGGAAGCATCGGCCTGCCTTTCCCCGATACCGAAGTCCGCATCGTGGACCCGCAAACCGGGGAGATCATCACTGCTCCGGACCGCATCGGAGAACTGGTGGTCCGAGGACCTCAGGTCATGAAGGGATATTGGCAAAAACCCGAAGAAACAGCCCTGGTCTTGAAAGACGGTTGGCTCCATACCGGCGATTTGGTCAAACGCGATGCCGACGGTTATCTCTACATCGCCGACCGTCTCAAAGACATGATCATTATGGGCGGCGAAAAGATCTATCCTCGCGAAATTGAAGATTTGCTCTATACCCATCCTGCAGTAAAAGAAGTGGCCGTCATCGGTGTCCCCCATGAATTGCGGGGCGAAGTCCCTCACGCATTTGTGGTCCTCAAAGAAGGCACCGTCGCCACTGAAAAAGAATTGAAACAATTCTGCAGCCAACATTTGTCCAAATTCAAAGTGCCTCACAAGGTTTCCATCGTGGATGCCTTGCCCCGGAGTTCGGTGGGAAAAGTCCTGCGCCGTCTCCTCAGGGAACAGCTTGAAAAAGCCATCTAAATATAAAAAAATCGCCCCGGATAATTCCGGGGCTTTTTTATATCTTCGTTTAAAATCAACCGACGAGCTCCATCCCTTTTTCCAGAGCCTGTTGGTTGAGGGCGATTAATTTGGCTTTGTTTCCGGTCATGGTCTTCTTCAGAACCGAGATGACGGTTTCCAAGTCGACGATACCGGTTTTCTTTAAAATGGCTCCCATGACCACCATATTGGCCACCTTAGCATTGCCGAGCTCGGCTGCAATATCATTGGCAGGAATGGGAATCACTTCGATGTCAGTCCGTTTCGGAGTGATATGAATCAGTGACGAATTATAGAATAACATCCCGCCGGACTTCACCATGGGTTCAAATTTCTCCAGGGACGGACGGTTCATCGCCACCAAGAGATTGGGTTCGGAGATAACCGGAGAGCCCACCGGCTCATCGGAGACCACCACCGAACAGTTGGCAGTACCGCCACGCATCTCCGGGCCGTAAGACGGGAACCAGGAAACCTGTTTCCCTTCATACATACCGGCATAAGCAAGCAACTGCCCTATCAACATCACACCTTGGCCGCCGAACCCGGCGAAAATCGCTTCTAATGTCATTTTGATACCTCCTCCAGCGAACGGAAGGTCCCTAACGGGAATGCGGGAATCATATTGTTCTCCAACCATTTAAGCGCTTCGACCGGAGTCATCCCCCAGTTGGTCGGGCAAGTTGAAAGAACTTCGACCAATGTAAATCCTTTGCCGTTCACTTGATATTCAAAGGCTTTCTTGATAGCTTCCTTCGCTTTCAGTACGTTCTTGGGATCATGGACGCTTACCCTGGCGATAAATGCCGGCGCTTTAAGGGTGCTGAGCATCTCACACACCTGAATCGGGTAACCCGTCGTAGCTGTATCCCGGCCATAAGGGGATGTGGTGGTTTTTTGTCCCGGTAGGGTCGTCGGGGCCATTTGTCCGCCGGTCATCCCGTAAATGGCGTTGTTCACAAAAATAACGGTAATATTTTCACCCCGGTTGGCTGCATGGACGATCTCCGCCATACCGATGGACGCCAAATCGCCGTCTCCCTGATACGTAAAGACGATCCGATCCGGTAAAGCCCGTTTAATTCCGGTGGCTACCGCAGGTGCCCGACCATGGGCGGCCTGCTGGGCATCGCAGTTGAAATAGTTGTATGCCAATACAGCGCATCCTACCGGTGCCACGGCAATGGCTTTCTCCCGCACTTGGAGTTCATCGATGGCTTCGGCCACCAACCGATGGATAATTCCGTGGGTACAACCGGGACAATAATGATTGGGTCGAGTTTGTAAGCTTTCCGGATAACCAAATACCTGTTTCATTTCTGCACCTCCCGGTTGTCAAAACTTTTGATAATCGCTTGATAAACTTCGGTAACCGACGGGATGGCTCCATTATACCGGCCATAAAATTCCACTTCGGTTTTACCGTTGACTGCAAGTTTCACATCTTCGATCATCTGTCCGGCACTCATTTCAACCGCCATAAACCGTTTACCGGCTTCCGCCAGCTCTGCCAGGCGTTTGGACGGGAACGGCCAGAGGGTTATCGGACGGAATAAACCGACCTTTTTCCCTTCGGCCCGGGCTTTGGCAATCGCCGATTTAGATACCCGCGCCGACGTCCCGTAAGCGACAATAATGAGTTCGGCATCTTCAACGCCGTCTTCCTCGTACCGGACTCCATTCTCCTCAATCGTCCGGTATTTCTTTTGAAGTCGCAGATTCAAGTTTTCCAATTCCTCCGGGGCCAATCCCAAACTGTTGATGACGCTTTGAGGTTTACCGGAAACCATGCCGGTGGTAGCCCACGGTTTTTCGGGAATCTGCAAATCTTCCCAGTCTCTTAATACCACCGGTTCCATCATTTGGCCCAATAACCCGTCGGCCAGGACCATAACGGGAGTGCGGTATTTATCGGCAGTTACGAAAGCTTCATACATCAAGTCGATGATCTCCTGCACCGACGCAGGGGCAAACACGACCATATGATAATCGCCATGGCCGCCGCCTTTCACCGCCTGAAAGTAATCGGCCTGGGACGGAGTGAGCCCTCCCAACCCGGGGCCGCCACGGGCCACGTTCACGATGACACAGGGAACTTCAGCGGCAGCGATATATGAGATCCCCTCTTGTTTCAAACTAACTCCCGGACTGGATGAAGAAGTCATGGCCCGGGCTCCGGCCCCACCGGCTCCGTAGACCATATTAATGGCGCTGACTTCGCTTTCAGCCTGAATAAAGGTTCCTCCCACTTCCGGCATCCGACGGGACATATATTCCGGAATCTCATTCTGAGGGGTAATCGGATAACCAAAGAAAAAATGGCATCCAGCCTTAATGGCACCTTCCGCAAAGGCTTCATTCCCCTTCATCATAATGCGTTCTGCCATTTTTGATGAGCCTCCTTATTTATAAACTTCAATAACAACATCCGGACACATCCGGGCACAAAAAGCACAGCCGATACATTTATCCTGTTCGATAACTTCCGCCGGACGGTAGCCTTTGGAATTAAACCGATCGGCCATGTGAATGATTTGTTTCGGGCAAACGCTGACGCAGATTTCACAACCTTTGCAGCGTTCCTCGTTAAATGTAACTTTTGCCATCACATATCCTCCCGTCACTTTATTCATAATTCACCATGATAATCGCTGTTGCACCGGGCATCTTCATGTCTTACACATTATAACTCTCTCCATTTTGATTTTCAACCAATATGGCAGAATTTTCATCGAATTGCAGCAATTCGTCTCCGTTTAACCCTTAACGTTACATATCAAGCCACGCGGGACGCATCCGGAGATCCACCTCAAAGACAGCGTATTTTTCCGGAATCACCGGTCGAAGCATAGCTGCATATTTGGAGGCAACCATCTGATACACAATGGGTATCTTCAACGTATCCGAAAGGGTTTCGAGCAACACCAGCCCTTCCAGCCAAATTTCAGGTGTGGTTTCCCGCCCCAGATTGATATTGCCGACGATTCCGGTAATTCTGAGACGGCTGGCCGTTTGCAGCTTGGCGATGAGTTCCGTCGCCTCCTGCACATTTCGGGTACCCGGCCGGTACGGGTTGACTAGGATCCAATATTGATATCCGGCCGTTGCAAAATATGGGTTAAAACGGCCCAAAGCCCGGGCTCCCACCGGATCGCCTCCCACGTCAAAGACTACCCGTTGATAAAACGGATCTTGCAACAACCCATAGATCCGGGGCGACAAGGCCGGAATATCCGCATTTTCCAGCCCTGGTTCAGTGGAGACGACAGTAATCCCGTGTCCGGCCAGTTCTTCCGCCTGATCCCGGGAACGAAAATAAGGGTTGACGATATCCAAATCGATCAATCCGACCTGATATCCCTTTTTTGCCTCATGAAAAGCGTATGCCATGGAAAATTCGGTTTTCCCGCTGCCATAGGCTCCGCCGATAATCGTAATCCGTTGTTCCATGTTTCAATCTCCAATATTCAATAGAATTCCCCGTAACAGTCCGGACAAATAGAATGATCCGGTAATGACGGCCACCGGATTGTCGGTTTCCAAGAGTTTGGCCAGGGCTTTCGCAGGATCGGGCTCCACCGTCACCGGTATGCCCAATTTGGCAAACTCCTGGCCTAATTCCACTTCCGAAGCGCTCTTTGGGTCAGGCACCCGGGTCGTAATCACCCGCCGGACGATCTCTCCCAAGATTCCCGCCATTTCGTCCATTGGACGGTTATTGAGCATACCCATTAGCAAGTCCACCTTTTGTCCGGGATACAGGGTTTTCACCGTTTGCACCAACGCCTTGGCACCGTCCGGATTATGGGTGCCGTCCAAGTAAAGTTTTAACGGACGAGCGGTAGGGATACGTTCAAAACGGGACGGCCACCGGGCTGATTCCAATCCGGCTATGAGCGCTTCGCGGCCGACGGTCACCCCCGACCGGTTAAGCATTTCACAACCGGCGATGACTCCTAAGGCATTGTGGGCCTGATGGTAACCGTGCAAGGCCAATTGGAATTCCAGCCGACCGTAAGTCGGATTCACAAGCCGAATCCGGGTACCTTCTTCGGTTAACGTCACCGACTCCAATTGTCCTTCATCCACGGCGAGACACGGGGCATGACGGTCCGCGGCGATATTTATGAGAAAATTCCGGACCGACTCTTCCTGAACGCCTACAACCACCGGAATGTTTTCCTTGATGATACCCGCTTTTTCAAATGCGATCTTTTCCAACGTATCCCCCAGGTATTCCTGGTGATCCAGGGCAATGTGGGTAATCACGCTTAAGACGGGCGTCAATACATTGGTAGCGTCAAATCGGCCGCCCATCCCCACTTCGACCACAGCCACGTCCACCGCTTCATTGGCAAAATGTTGAAAGGCGATGGCGGTCCCCACCTCAAATTCGGTGGGCGCACCGAAACCGTCCGCCTCCACCGCTTCCAAAACGGGTTTAATTTGCTCAATAACTTGAGCCAGTTGGGCTTTGGCGATCATTTCACCGTTAACATTGAAACGCTCACGGTAAGTCACCAGATGAGGTGAATTATACCGTCCGGTGCGATACCCCGCTTGCCGCAGAATGCTGTCCAACAACGCGCTGGTGCTCCCCTTGCCGTTGGTTCCGGCAATATGAATGGACCGGAAACGCTGTTCGGGATGGCCCAGCCGCCTCAAAATCTCCCGTATCCGGTCCAAACCGAGTTTCATCCCAAATTTGGTGCATTCTTTGATATACTGCAACGCTTCTTCGTAGGTATCCATGGTATCTTCTCCAAAAATAAAAACGGTTTCAACTTGGTTTTGTTTCCGAAACCGTTTAGTGATATAATATTTTCACTATTTATTTTAGCATATCTTGTCAAACGATCAAGGGATGGGAATGGGGTTTTGGGTACTGGGCACTAGGCTCTGAATGATGGAAGGAACGCTACGCGTTCCCGCCTAAACCCATAACCTATACTCCCTTCCCCAAGGCCTCGAATCCGGTTATACTGTGTACTGTGAACGGTGTACTGTGCACCCTTGTAAACTGTAAGCTATCATCATTGGAGGTTATTATGCATATCGTCCTCTATCAACCAGAAATTCCGCAAAATACCGGAAATATCGCCCGGCTCTGCGCTGCCGCCCAGGTGGAACTGCACCTAATTGAACCCTTCGCGTTTATTTGGGATGACAAACGGATGAAACGGGCCGGGCTGGATTATTGGCATCTGGTCAAAGTCGAGCGGCATCTCACCTTCGATACGTACCGCCAAAAATATCCCAATCGCCGGTTATTTTTCGCCACCACCAAAGCTTCCAAAAGTTATACAGAGGTCCACTTCTCCCCCGACGACAGCATCGTTTTCGGCCCGGAATCCCGGGGACTGCCCGACCACATCTTAAACCTTCTGCCGGAACACAACATCCGTATCCCCATGTTCAAAGAAGCCCGCTCCTTAAACTTGAGCAATTCGGTGGCCATCATTCTTTACGAAGCCCTGCGACAGCTGAGTTTTCCGGGCTTGGACTGACTATGGCCAATGTTCGGCCCGGACTTTGGACTCAGCGACGACCACCTGCGGGCTGAAGATTTGTATCAGGGCTTCACTGAAGTTTTTTATGTCCACCTTTGGTTCCCACGAGAAAATATCGATGGCGATAAAATTTTTCTCCGGAAACACCTGGATCATGATGAACGACTCCGCAAATTCCCCGCTAATCCGGATCCGTCCCGGCTTAATCGACTGGAACACCCACTGGAAATCCGATATATTTTTAAAGCTCGCCAATTCCCGAATTTTTTCCATAAAATCCGGCGGGGCAAGCCATAACGGATTTTGACACATATAAAGGTCCGCCATGAAATGCGTTGCAAATCCCATCTTTGCCAATGTTCCTCCCCAGGGTTAATCTCACTGCTATATAATATGTGAACCCATGGACGTCGGGGAGACTTTTGACAAAGAATTATCCGGTTTTTTCATGCACGTTGTCGATGGTGTTCTCCAACTCATCCACCAGTTGCCGCAAGCCTTCCAAATACCGTCTGCTCTCCGAATAATCCGCTTTCCGCAACCGGTTCTTGAAAGCCAGCACCATATGCTCCAAATCGGTGACCGCCCGGACGGCATGATATTTCCGGAGTTCGTCCGGAGCCATCCCATATTGCGGGTGGGCCAGATGGACTGTGGCATTCAAACGAAAACTTTCGCCCTGTTGGGGTATTTGAACCGGGATGTTCAGCCGTTGCCGGATCATTTCCGCAAACACCCGGGTGGCATCCAGCTCTCCATGCACCAAGAATACACCGCGGGGCTTTTTGACAAAACCGGACAACCATTCGAAGAGTCCTGCCTGATCCGCATGGGCTGAAAATCCGTCAATGGCATGGATGGTAGCTTGGACATAGATCTCTTCACCCATGATTTTCACGACCTTTGCCCCTTCCAATAAACGTCGCCCCAGAGTTCCTTCGGCCTGATATCCGGAGAAGAGGATATGGGAATCCGGGCGCCACAGATTATGTTTCAAATGATGCAAAATACGTCCCGATTCACACATCCCGTTGGCAGAAATGATGATGGAACGGTTGGCGGTTTCATTTAACCGTTTTGACTCCTCCACCGTCCTGACA
>JAKOSX010000290.1 GCA_029776595.1 Bacillota bacterium
AAGCGACAATATGGCGTTGCGCGGTGTCGCCGAGGCCTATCGGGATAAAGGCCGGCATATTATCACATCGTCCATTGAGCACCATGCGGTACTGGATACCTGTAAATATTTGGAGAAAAACGGCTATAAGGTTACCTATTTACCGGTGGATGCCGACGGATTGGTCCATCCGGAGTCCGTTGTGGAAGCTTTAACGCCGGAGACCATTTTGGTCTCGATTATGCATGCCAACAATGAAATCGGCACCATCCAACCCATTGCTGAAATCGGGAAGATATTGAAAGAACGGAACATCCTGTTTCATACGGATGCGGTGCAGACGGTAGGGACCATTCCTGTGAATGTTCAGGATTTACATGTGGATTTGCTGTCCATGGCCGCCCATAAGTTTTACGGGCCGAAAGGCACCGGCGCATTATATGTGCGGCGCGGTGTTAAGATCAATCCGTTGATTTACGGAGGGGCTCAGGAGCGGAACCGCCGGGCCGGAACGGAAAATGTGGCCGGAATTGTCGGACTGGCCAAAGCATTACAATTGGCCAACAGCCACTTGGAAGAGAACCGGGCCCGTATCACGGAACTCAGAGATTACCTGATTGACCGGGTACTGTCGGAGATCGACTATGTGCGGTTAAACGGTCACCGCACCAAGCGGTTGCCGGGGAATGCCAATTTCAGTTTCGATTTTATCGAAGGGGAATCCCTCCTTCTCAATCTGGACTTGAAAGGGATTGCGGCTTCCAGCGGTTCGGCGTGTACCTCCGGATCATTGGAACCGTCCCATGTCTTATTAAGCCTGGGCTTATGCCATGAAACGGCCCATGGTTCCCTCCGGGTTTCCTTGGGGAAAGGGAATACCCGCGAAGAGGTGGATTATTTCATGAGCGTTTTGCCGGAGATCGTCGCCAAACTCCGGGCCATGTCTCCTCTGTATCATGCTGAAACTGAACGAAAGGAGTGTGCATCATGTACACGGAAAAGGTAATGGATCATTTCCAGAACCCCCGAAATGTGGGTGAACTGAGCGATGCCAACGGCATCGGCGAAGTGGGCAATGCCACCTGCGGGGATATTATGAAGATTTATATCAAGGTGGAAAACGACCGGATTGTGGATATTAAATTCAAAACATTCGGTTGCGGCGCAGCCATCGCCACCAGCAGTATGGTGACGGAGATGGTGAAGGGGAAGACCTTGGACGAAGCGATGCAAGTTACCAACAAAGCCGTTGCCGAGGCGTTGGACGGGCTTCCTCCCGCCAAAATGCATTGTTCCAATTTGGCTGCTGATGCGCTGCACAAGGCCATCGAAAATTATCGGGCGGGACAGAATGCCGGATGAAGCAGCGGGTCATTATGGCAATGAGCGGAGGGGTCGACAGCTCGGTGGCTGCGGCCTTACTCTTGGAACAGGGCTATGAAGTGATCGGAGTGACGATGCAGCTGTGGGATAATGACCTTCCTTATGGTACCGAAGTGGAAGGGGGCTGTTGCTCCCTCAGCGCGGTGGATGATGCCCGGGTGGTTGCCAACACCCTGGGCATTCCCTATTATGTGTTGAATATGCACGCGCTCTTCCGGGAGAAAGTTATCGACTATTTTGTCGACGAGTATCTGAAGGGTCGGACTCCCAATCCCTGTATCGTCTGTAATAAAAGCGTCAAGTTCGATCTTTTGTTGGAAAAAGCGGCTTCGCTGGACGGCGATTTCCTTGCTACCGGCCATTATGTCCGCCGCAGCTTTGATGCTGATAGAGGGCGGTTTGTCCTTCACCGGGGCGTGGATATGTCGAAAGACCAAAGTTATGTCTTATACGGAATGACCCAGCCCCAATTGGCCAAGACCTTATTCCCGTTGGGCGATTACACCAAAGCCGCCATCCGGGAAAAAGCGGCGGAACTGGGCCTGAGGGTGGCTTCCAAACCGGACAGCCAGGAGATTTGTTTCGTTCCGGATCAGGATTACGGCCGCTTTATCGAAGACTATCAGCCCGGGGCCGTCCGGCCCGGCAATATTGTGGATGAGAGCGGCAAAGTCTTAGGACGCCACCGGGGGATCATTCATTATACCATCGGGCAGCGGAAAGGTTTGGGGATCGCGGCTCCGGAACCTCTGTTTGTCAAGGAGATTCGTCCGGAGACCAATGAAATCGTGGTCGGTCCGGCTGAGTCTGTTTTCTTTGAAGGCTTGTTAGCCAATGAGCTTAACTGGATCGCCTGGGAAGATTTAACCGATGAAATCGAAGCCAAAGCCAAGATCCGTTACAGCGCTCAGCCCGTACCGGCATTGATCAAACCGGAGTCCGACGGCAGGGTGCGGGTGGAATTTGAGATGCCGCAGCGGGCGGTCACCCCCGGACAGGCTGTGGTCTTTTACCAAGACGATCTGGTTTTGGGGGGCGGAACCATCGAGAGAGCCTTATGATTTATGTTTAGAGGGAGCTTTTCCGGGAGATACTATCTAGCAGAGCATGATAGATTCTATCGATCTCCCGGGAAAAGAGGTGAACGTAAGTGCATAAGGTTATTCGGGGAGTCATTGCCGGAAGTATGGTCGGAGCGGCTGTGGGTGCGGCTATGTTATGGCAGAACAGCCGAAACCGTCATCATTGGATGCGGATGGGGTACCGACGCAGCCGTCGGCTCGGCCGTCAAGCGGAAAACGCTTGGAGAATGATGCGGGATCAGGCCATGCATTGGACTTCAGGCGTCCGGCGGAATACCGGGTTGTTGTCCAGAAATTTTATCCGGCGCATGCATTAATGAATCGTTATTGGTTCTTCCGAAATTCAGCGCACAGTTGTGCGCTTTTCTCATACCAGGGGAAAACAAATTGAAAGAAGGTTCACCGACGTTTATCCGGAAAAAAAGCGGTTTTGTCATTATAACGGTTTTGCTTTTAGCCGTTCTTGTTTATTTGTCCCGAAGCATGGTGCTCCCTTTTTTAATGGCCTTTTTTTTGGCGTATGCCATCAATCCGCTGGTGGAATTTTTGGAGCGGAAGGGGGCTCGGCGGGAGTATGCCATTTTCAGCGTCTATATTGGTTTGGCGATTATAACTGCAGTGTTTTTTGGCTTGCTCTTTCCGCGCCTGATCAATGATTTAACCCGGGCACTGCAGAAAATCCCGGCATTGGTTGATGAATTCCGCAAGATTGAACAGGCCGTCAACCACTTTCTGAAGCATTGGGAAATCTGGCCCCAATGGAAGTTTATCACGTCGGAAGTGACCCGACGCAGTGAATTGTGGCTGCGCCAGTTGATGATCGAATTGGCGGAAAGCGCAGTAAGCCTCTTTTCAAGGACGTTTTATTTTATTTTGATTCCGTTGATTTCTTACTATATCAGCCGGGATTACCCCCGGATGAAGAAAGCGACCCATGGTTGGTTGGAGAAACATTTCGGTGGGCACTGGACTCGGACCTTCTTAGAGATCGATGCGGTGTTTCGTTTATATATCCGCGGCCAATTGCTGGTGACTCTGATCGTCGGGCTGTTAATCAGCGTCGGCCTGGCGTTGATGGGTTTTGAGATTCCTTTTTTCCTGGGAATGTTGGCCGGGATATTCAATTTAATCCCGTATTTTGGGCCGGTAATGGGCGCCGTTCCGGTGATGGTTTTCGCCCTTTTGAAATCCCCGTGGCATGTCATTTATGTCATCTTGCTCTTTTTTGGGATCAATCAATTGGAAGTGATGTATCTTGCACCCAAAATCATCGGGGGCAGCCTCGGCCTTCACCCATTAGTCGTCGTCTATCTTGTTTTGGCCGGCGGCAAGGTATTCGGACTTTGGGGAATGATTTTCGCCGTACCCTTGGGAGCTTTAATGCTGATTATTTTTAAAAGTATGTATGAAATTGCGTTCGGCTTGGCAAATGAGGAACAAATTCCGGGGAGACCGGAATTTAACGATGGAGAGGCGGATTGACAACCCTGGTAAGATTAGGTATGATAAACAAGGCGGAGTTAATCCGCTTTTTCTTTATTTGTTCAGGTTTCGCAGGAGGGTACCATATTGCGTCATCGGCTATTGCGCACCATGGTTGTTTGGGGTATGATGGCTTTATGCCTTTTCGGGCTTCCGGCAGCTGGCCAATCCGTTAAGAATGTACTGATCATCGATATTCCCCGTTTGACCTTTTCGGACATTACATCGGATTATCCGGTGTTGAACCGTTTATTGATGGAGTCAGCCGCCGGTGTCATGGTTCTGCCGAATGTGGACCTTAAAACCGCGGACAAGGCTTATCTGGAGTTAAACAGCGGCAATCCGTTGAAAACTTCGCCGGACGCGACGGCTTTTTTTCAGGTGGATGAAAAGTATAAAGGGATGGCTGCCGGCCATCTCTACCGGACGCTGACCGGTACGGAACCTCCGGCGGAAGGCGGCGTGAACCTGGGTTTTTCCAAACTTGTCCAATTGAATCTTTCCAATAAGGCTAACCAATCTCTGGGTTTGGTGGGAAAACTCCTGCACCAGAAAGGGTACCGGACCGTTGTTGCCGGGAATGCGGATACCGACCGGGAAAGTTTTAACCGGCAGGGGACCGCATTGTTGATGGACGAACGTGGAACCGTGGATCGGGCGTTCATCGGTTGGGAAACCGTGGACGAAGATCTTAATTTTGTGTTCGGGCTGAAGACGGCAACGTCTTATCTGTTGGACGTTTGGGAACGATTTTCGTCCGAAGCCGCGGTTACCCATTTAATTCTCGGCGATTTGGAACGGATTAATAAATTCAGCAGTTATCTGCCTGCTCCGCGCTTAGAGTACCATCGTAACCAGGTGCTACGTCATTATGAAGAATTTTTCAAGGCATTGCTGCCCCGGATCGATTTCAACCGGACGTTGCTGGTCGTCCTTTCTGTGGCCGGTCCCGATTATGCCAAAACCGGAGCCAGGCTGAATCCGGTTATCATTAAGTCCGAAGGCTTTTCCGGAGGGAAACTCTATTCCAACAGTACCCGGAGGCCGGGGCTGGTGACCGGATATGACGTGGTGGCGACCATCCTCCGGCATGTGGGGATTTCGGATAAAGCGGGATATTTTAAGGGGCGGCCGTTAAGGGCCGTCGAGGGCGGTTGGCAGGAAATCGCCTCCATGCAACAGGACTTGGCTGTCAATTATGATTTGCGATGGCCGTTGCTGTCCGTTTACGGTTACGGACTCATCGCCCTGGCGGTGGCGTTTACCATCGGTTTTCTCGGTTTTCGAAAACGGGACGCTTTTTTCAAGTGGCTGTTGCGGATTTATTTATTCTTCCTGACATTTCCCGTGGTGTTTCTGGCGGAGGCATTGTTTCGGCCCACGGATTGGTCGACCATCGTCGGTTTCACGGTGATTGCGGGCGCCGGTCTGACCGCATTGGCTTATAAAGCGGCCAAAGGGGATTCGGGTGCCGCCTTGTGGTGTATTTCCGCCCTGACGGTTGCGGGTATCATCATCGACGGACTGTGGAACGGATATACCCAATTGTATTCGTTTTGGGGCTATTCGGCCGTAGCCGGTGCCCGGTTTTACGGCATTGGCAACGAGTATATGGGTTTTTTGCTGGGAGCCTATATCGTGATGGTCACTTTGGGTTGGGAACGGGTCCCGACTCGCTGGCGGAAAGCCGTTTGGCCGGCAGGAATGTTGCTTGCGCTGCTCATCGCCCATCCGGCCTTGGGCGCCAATATCGGCGGCGGTGTAACGGCTTTGTTGGGGTTGGGGATCGCCAATTATCTTTGGTTAAACCGGCCGGTGGGAATACGGCAGTTAACTGTATTGGCCGTCGTATTTTCGCTGTTTATATCGATCATTGCTTTGTCAGATCTGGCCATGGACGGAAAAGTGACGCATTTCGGCCAATTTTTGAAAGCGTTTCAGGAGGAAGGGCTGCCTGCATTGATGCAGTTGTTCTCCAGAAAACTCAGTATGAACCTGCAATTGATGGGGTATACGCCTCTGTCCAACGTGCTTATCGGCATTTTGTTGCTGATACCGGTTTTGTATAAAAAACCTCCCAGGGTTGTCGCAGGATGGTTTGCCCGCCATCCCCAGGGAAGCAGAGGGTTATTGGGTTTATCCCTGACCGCCCTTATCGCTTTGATAGCGAATGATTCCGGCATCGTGAGCGTTGCGACCATGTTTATTTTCGGGGCGCCCTTGTTGATGGTGTTGATGTTGGAGAAAACTTCTTTAAGGAGTTGAACGTTAGTGGGTGAAGGACAAGTTATCATTGTCTGTTCCGATACCAAAATCGAGCAACTTGTCAAAGAGATAATGAATCATCCCGCTGAACAGGTCATTCTGCAAGTCGCACCGGATTGTAAATTGTTGAATAATGAAATCAATCTTCGGCTGGTGAAATTTTATGCCGAGGAAGTTGATAAAGAGTTGATTATCAACGCCAGTGACGAAGCATTGATTGCAGCGGCTCAACGGGTGGGATTGTCGACCATTCGGGAGCGGGAAGTAACGGAGGCCGACTTTCGTTTGGAAGAGGCGCCGGTTCCGAAATCTTCCCGAAGAAAACAGGTAGCGGCCGCAGTGGGTTCCAAACCGCTGCCGGTTCGCACCTACCGTTTTCACGGCGGTTTGTTTCCCGCTTTGTTAATCGCTTTTTTCACTTTTATCGTCGCGGTGTGGTGGTTTTTACAACCTAAGGCGACGGTGATCGTTTATCCCAAAGAGCAGTTCCTGAATTTCCGGACCGAAGTTTTAACCGGCTTGGAGTATCAAGAGCGGGATTTGGCCCAAGGCCGTATTCCAGCGAAGTTGTACGAGAAAACGTATACCCTGACGGTGCAGAGTAAAACCACCGGTTTTAAAGTGATCGGCGTGACGCAAGCTACCGGGAAGGTGACGGTCATTAACAGTACCGCCCAACCGTTGACCATCCCGAAAGGCGCAGTATTCGTCAGTAAGGGCGGCGTCCGGTTCGTTTCGGACAAAGCGGTGGTGGTCCCCAAGAAAGCCACCAAATATCAGTACGGTTTGCCTGTGGGCGAAGAATACGGACGGGCGGAGGTCCCGGTTACCGCCGTGAATAAAGGCAGCGGAGGCAATCTGCCGCCCAAGACGATTACCCGGATCGAAGGGAATTTGCAACGCCATCTTACCGTCATCAATTTGACCCCGACTATGGGTGGGACCGACCAAAAGGTGGCCGTGGTCACTCTGGACGACGTGAAGCGGGGCGAGGCTGAAGCCAGGGAACAGATGATGCTTGCCGGCCCGGAAGAGGCTGGGCGGCTGGTCGAAAAGAATTATCTTTATCTGCCGGAATTGACGGAAATGGAGTTGATCCGGGTAACCAGTTCGCCGGAGATCGGCGAAACAGCGGAGACGGTGGTCACCACGTTGGAATTTCGCGTTTCAACGTTAGCGCCGTCGCAGGAAGGGATCAGGAAATATTTGAAGTTGCAGTTGGATAAGAATATGCCTGCCAATTTTGAGGCTAAAAATAACGATGTCAGTTTGGTCAGTGCCAATGCGGTGGTCGCTTCGGGGAAAATCCAATTGGAATTGGTGGGGCGGGCGGCCATCCGCGGTGTGCTGAACCAGGCGAAGATTCGCGAATTAATCAAAGGGAAAACCGTGGCTGAAGCCAAAGCGGCTTTGGCGAGTCTGAATGAAGTGGCCGATTGTAAGTTTGACCTTCAGGATGGCCGGACTTCGTTGCCGTCTTTCGGCTTCCAGATTCGGACGCTGTTTCCGGCCGGTTCCCGGGAGCCGGTTCGGCCATGAATAAAGTACGACTGGGTTTAACATCATTGATGGTATCTCCGCTGTGCATGGGTACGTTAACCGTAGGACCCACCCAGAAGAATCTTCCCCTCCGGGAAGCTGCGGATTTGATGATCCGTGCCTATGAATTGGGAATTAATTTCTTCGACTCGGCGGAGATTTACGGGACCTATCCCATCTTGGGACTGGCGCTTCAGACCTATCCCGAGATGATCGTTACCGGCAAATCCTATGCCGTCACAGCCGAGGAGATGCGCTGCAGTATCGAAAAGGCCCGAAAAGAATTAAACCGGGATTATATCGACATTTTTTGCCTTCATGAAGTGGAAAACAGCGCCGCTTTGAAAGGCCATCGCGGCGCTTTGGAATATCTATATGAAGCGCGTCAACGGGGAATTATCCGGGCGGTCGGAATATCCACCCATACCGTTGCCGGGGTCCGGGCCGGAGCCAACGAGCCGGGAATCGACGTGATTCACCCCTTGATCAACCGGGCTGGGATCGGCATCAAAGACGGAACCGTTGAGGAGATGATCGCGGCGATTCAAACCGCCCGGGAATTCGGAAAAGGGATCTATGCGATGAAAGTGTTGGGCGGCGGTCATTTATACCGGGAAGCCGTTGAGTCCGTCCGTTTCATTCGCCAATTAGGCATTGTGGATTCCATGGCCATTGGGATGCAGTCCGAGGCGGAAATCCGCTTTAACCGGATGCTGGTGGAGGGGGAGACTCCGCCGCCGGAGCTGATGGAGGAAGTTGCGGGGACACCCCGGGCCTTGCGGATTGAAGACTGGTGTTGTGGTTGCGGCCGCTGCGTCGAGCGTTGCGGTTTCGATGCGTTGCGCCTGGAAAACGGCGTGGTTACGGTGGATCGGGACCGTTGCATGATGTGCGGCTATTGTGCCCGGGTGTGCCCGGAGTTTTGTCTGAAAATTGTCTAGAAGGAAACTATGATGCGTTGGATGGGTTTGGATATCGGAGAGAAACGAATTGGGATCGCTTTGAGCGATCCGTTGGAGATAACGGCCCAGAGCCATTCCATGTTGGAACGGCGGGGATTGTCCCATGATCTGGAACAGTTGCGGCAAATCGTCGTGGACAACGAGGTCACCGGCATCGTTTGCGGTTTGCCCATCAATATGAACGGCAGCGAAGGACCGATGGCCGAGAAAGTCCGCCAGTTCGGCGAGGCTTTGGGGAAGATGACCGGCATCCAACCGGTATTTTGGGATGAACGGCTTTCGACAGCTTCGGCCCAGCGAGTGTTGATTGAAGCTGATCTGTCCCGCGGAAAACGCCGACAGAAAGTGGATCAATTGGCGGCTGCCATCATATTGCAAAATTTCCTGAACAGCCGGAGACGGGGAGGATAATCATATTTCTCCCGGGAATTGCACATCCTAATTTGGCGGTATTATTACTGTTTACCGTTGCCATAATGTTTATGAGTGCAGGTCCGAACATTATGCAATACATGAATAGAGTGATTAATCAAGAGGAGGAAATGTCCAATGGCAGAAGAAAGCAATAAGATTACCCTGGTGGATGAAGAAGGTGAGGAACATCAATTCGTTTTGTTGAATGTGGTGGAGATGGACGGCGCCAAATATGCCGTGATGGTTCCCGAGGAAGAATATTCCGACGATGAAGAACAGGAAGCGTTCGTTTTCCGGATTGAAACCGATGAAGACGGCGAAGAAATCCTGGTCAATATCGAAGACGATGAAGAGTTTGCCAAAATCTGCGAATTGTTGGATGAAATCATGGCTGAGGAAGACTTCGACGAAGATCCCCAGTAAGTCCGTTTGTTTTTTAACCGGATTTTTAGTATAATGATGCCGGGAGGGATGTTTTTGCGCTTAACCTCTTGGCTTCATTATCCGAAGAACCATCTGTTTCGCATGGACGATGTATGGGCCAAATTGCGTCAATGGATATTTTCCCACCCTCTGCGCGGGGGTGGAATTATCATTTCTTTGGTGATCGTATCGCTCGTCGGCATTTCCTACCTCTGGAATCTGGCACCGGCAGACTTTCAGAGCAGGGAGCGGCAAGTGGTGGAAATCCCTTTTGGCGCTTCATTGCGTCAAATCGGTCAGCAGTTGGAGACCAAAGGGATCATCCGCAACCGGTTCGTCTATGAAATGTATGTCCGGCTCGATTTTAAAACGCGTATGGCCCGATCCGGCCGGTATTTATTGGGGCCGGGCATGTCGGTTCCCCAGATCGTCAGGGAATTGGCCAAAGGGACAACCCAGGATATCCGGGTGACAATTCCGGAAGGCTTAACCAGTAAAGAGATTGCGGATTTACTGGCTAAAAAGGGCATCGTTGACCGGGACCGTTTTTTAAACCTGTTGGCGGATGCCGATTATATGGCGACGGTTTTAAAGGATCTGAGCACTACGGGCCTGACGGAAGGATTTTTATATCCGGATACCTACCGGTTTAGCCTGGAGACCACCGAAGAAGCGGTGATTGAGACGATGGTGGCGCGTTTCCGGCAGATTTTCGCAGAACATCTGCCCGACGTATCCGCCGACCGCTTAAAGGACATTTTAATCATGGCCTCCATCGTTGAGGAAGAAGCCCAAAAAGCCGAGGAACGTCCGTTGATCGCCGGCGTGTTTTACAACCGCCTGAAGCAGGGTTATCCTCTGCAGTCTTGTGCGACGGTTCAATATGCCTTGGGTACCCATAAAAAACGGTTGCTGTATAAAGACTTGCAGGTCGACTCGCCGTACAACACGTATAAACATTATGGGTTGCCTCCGGGGCCCATCACCAATCCTGGGCTGTCGTCGTTGTTGGCTGCGGCCAACCCTGCTCAGGTCCAGTTTTTGTATTTCGTGGCCAAACCCGACGGCTCCCATGTGTTCAGTAAGACCTATGCCGAACATTTGCAGGCGCAGCGGGATATTGAGCGGAGCAGCCAATGACGGCGTTGTGATTCGGCAGGTTGTGTCAAAGGAATTTCTTATGGCGGCCGGGACTTCGAAAGAAGTTCCGGTTTTGGGTTGTACGGCGATGGGATGATCCACGATGCGACGGAAGTGAAGGATAAGATGAAAGACGAATTACAGATCGTTACTGCTTTTGATAATACGGTTCGTATTTATGCCGCCTTAACCGCCGGAGTGGTTGAAACCGCCCGGCAACTTCATGATACGTGGCCGACTGCCACAGCGGCATTGGGGCGGATACTGACCGCCACCCTGATCATGGGCGTGATGCACGATGATCTTCGCCGCCTGACGGTCCGGATTGCCGGAGACGGCCCGCTGGGCGGGATCGTGGCGGTGTCCAACCGTCGGGGGACGGTGAAGGGCTATGTCCATAACCCCCAAGTGAATCTGGACCTTAATTCCCTGGGTAAATTCGATGTGGGCGGCGCCGTGGGCAATGGTTATCTTTATGTTACCAAGGATATCGGCTTGAAAGAGCCTTATCAGGGCGTGGTCCCTTTGCAAAGCGGAGAGATCGGGGAAGACTTCGCTTATTATTTCATGAAGTCGGAACAAACGCCTTCGGCGGTGGCTTTGGGCGTATTGGTGGGGCCGGACGGCCATGTGTTAACGGCCGGCGGGCTGATCATTCAAATGATGCCCGGAGCCGAAGAACATACGGCTGTCTATATTGAAAATCAATTGACCCGGATGCCTCCGTTAACCACTTTGCTGGAGCAGGGAATGACCCCCCTCCGGCTCATCCGGAAGGTGCTGGGCGAGGATACGCCGTTAAAAGTTTTGGATGGGCTGGATGTCCGGTATGAATGCGACTGTTCCAAAGAGCGGTTCATCGGGCCGCTGTTGACACTGGAACCGAATGAGATCAAGGAAATGATCAAAACCCAAGGTGTCGTGGAAGTGCGGTGTCATTTTTGCAATAAGCTCTATCATTATGAACAGCATGACTTGGAGACCGGGGAGGGCACGCATGCTTAAAAAACTTTGCCCGAAAATTCAGGCGGATTCCATTTTGGATTTAGACCCGGCTTATTTGCGGGCCATCGGAATTAAAGGAATTATTTTCGATCTTGACAATACATTGGTGGAATGGAAACGGGATCAACTGACGCCGGAAGTCATCGCATTGATTGAACGCTTTAAAACTGAAGGCTTTAAGCTGTGCATTCTTTCCAATGCTTTGGAATACCGGGTGGAAGCGGTAGCCCAGGTTTTGGGCGTGCCCTATGTTTCCAGGGCGGTCAAGCCCAGGAAATCTCCGTTCCGGAAAGCGTTGGAGATGATGGGGACTACGCCTCAAACCACTGCCATTGTCGGCGATCAATTGTTCACGGATATTCTGGGCGGCAACCGGATGAAGTTGTGTACGATTTGGACTCCGCCCATCAGCAATACTGAGTTTTTCAGCACCCGGATAGTCCGTTGCCTGGAACAGCTGGTGCTGAAGCGGTTTCGAAAGAAGGGGATCATACGATGAGCGGTGATTATTGCCGGGGATGCGGTTCAGTATTGCAAACCCATGACCCGAGCCAGCCCGGATATATCCCGGAAACGGTGCTGCTTCAAAAGAAGCGAACCGTCTGCCAGCGTTGTTATCAAATCATCCATTACGGCAAGGCCGGTTCGATTCAGCCGAGTTCCGATAAGATCCGGCAAAGCATTAAGAAAGCGGCGGATTTAAGCGAACTGGTTATCCTGGTCGTGGATTTTCTGGACTTAACGGGCACGGTGGGCGTTTGGAAAGACGTGCTGCCGGACAAGCCGTATGTCCTGGCCGTTAATAAAATCGACTTACTGCCGGCGCGGACCACCCTGGAAGAGGTTGTTGACTATGTCCGAAAATATTTGGGGGATCATGGGCTATACCCGCCTCGGGAGATCATCCTGGTCAGCAGTTTGACAGGGTTCGGCGTTGACAAACTCTCCCGGCGGATTGAGGCCTTGACGCCGCGGGGAGCCCGGGTGGCATTGTTCGGTGCCACCAATGTGGGAAAATCTTCATTGATTAAACGGATTTTAACGGCAGAAGGCGTTTCCGTATCCCCCACCGTATCGAAATTTCCCGGAACCACTCTCGGGCTGAGCCATTGGAGCATCCTGGAGGGGCGAAATACGCTCATCGATACGCCGGGGCTCAATCCCGGAGATCGGGTGGGAGACCGGGTCTGCCCCACCTGCGGCAGTAAACTGGCCACCGCCCGGCTGGAGCGGAAATTGTGGGGGCTCAAATCCGGTAAAGGGTTGATTATGGGCGGCCTGTTCGGTGTGGAAAACCGGAGCGAAGGGGAGCGGGTTGTCCTGGCTTTTGCTCCGGGAGGGATGGTATTTCACCGAACTGATCGGGCGAAAGTGGGCGAACTCCTGACCAGTCAACCCGATTGGTTGGGGCCGCTCTGCAAAGGATGCCTGGGTAAGGTTCAATGGATACATACCGAGGTTGAATTGGCGCCGGGCCAGGATATTGCCGTGGCCGGACTGGGCTGGATTTCCCTCCGGGGCGAGCCTGCTATCTTCGGATTGACGTTGCCGGAAGGAATTCGCTGGGAAATCCGTCCGGCATTGGTCGGGAAGAAAGAATGAGTCTATGGAAGGCCAAAAAAGGCCTTCTTTTTGTATTCGCAATTTCAGGAGGGAATTTCTCTTTTCTGTCAAAGTATCATAGAGAGTATGTCGGATTGAGGTATGGCGATGAAACGAAAAGTTACGCTGCTCATTTGGCTTGGCTTGTGGATGCTCTTCTCCCTGGCCCACGCGGCTACATATGACGGGATCACCGATGCGGACCTGGGCAAATGGGGGTATATCGATACCGCCGGCCGGTTGG
>JAKOSX010000291.1 GCA_029776595.1 Bacillota bacterium
CAAGTTCCTGATGGCGGTTGGCCAGCCAGTCTTCCAAAGATTGGATCTCAGAAAAGTGACGGTTGGTTTCTTGGGTAAGCCGGTTGAGAGTCCGGACTTTATCGGCATGCACCGCCAACCAGCGGGCATCTTTGGACATTTTGATGGCCCGTGCCCCCATACTCAATGCGATACCCAATCCGATCAGACCGGCGATTCCGGCCAGCCGCAAAAATAAGGCCTGACGCTGTTTATTGACAGCCCGTTCCGCCTGTTCTGCCGTTAGGACCCGTAACTCCCTGAAAGTATCCAAGCCCAACTCTTCCAAGGCCAATCCGATGAGTCCGGCCAGCTTCGGCGTATGAATTCCGGTCAATACCCCGCCCAACCGGGTCTTTTCCGGAATTATCCCCTCGATTCCCAACTCCGTCTTGAGATGATCGAGCAACGCCGGATCGGGCAAACGGGAACCCAACAGCCACAGTTTTCCCGGCAACGCCGCATTCCCCTTGGCTGCGGCAGCCAGGGTTAAACGCAGCTCTCCGACTAAACCATCCATGTCCGCTCCCGAAGCGTCCCAAAATCCCCGCCCGGCGACGGCCAGCGTCCGCCGGAACAGGAACCCGGAAGGGCCCACCATCCCCAATTCAACGTGGTTTTCCAGCAGATCGAGATAGAGTTGGACGCCATCATCCTCTAAAAACTCCCGATGATAATGGATAAAAGCAGCGGCCCCGTGACCGGAGAAACCGGACCAGAGCACCTTTAACCCGGCCTTTTCCAAGTTTTCGATGGAAGCTTCCATTTCGCCCAATGACACATGTGCGGTTTTAACCAACAGGCCGCCGTCGTTGGGCTGCGCCTCAAAGAGACGAAACAGCTCATTGGCTGAAGAAAATTCAAGAGCCAGGGCAGATTGTAACTCTTCCCGCGGTAACGGCGGCATCTGAGTGGTCTTCCAGCGTACCATCGCCGGAGGGATCATCCGGACCACCCGGTTGGTGGTGAATTTCTCCTTGGCCCACAACGCTTTCAACCATTCCGGGTTGAGCCCCTCCTCAGGCAGGGTAACATCAGCCCAACGCAAAATTTCATACGCATGTTGGTCGGCACTGACCTCAACCGCAGTTAAACGGCTTGTGTCTATCCGGATTGCAACGATCGATTTACCCATCGTTCTCCTCTTCCCCGAAGCTTACGATATCCGGTATCTCCGGCGCTTCTTCATTCATCAAAAATCTCCAACTGAGCACCTGCATCTCCCAGGGAATCCCGATCCGGTCCGTCTCCTTACGCCGTTGGACCGTCTCCAAATAATAACGGTGATTCCCTTTGATCAGCCAAATCCTGATTTTAAAGACGGAGGAACGGACGGTAAAAAAGTCTTCCGCCCGGATTTCTTTCCGCCTGTTTCTAAAAAAAGCCTGGACTTCTTCCATGGTATCAAAAGGGTCTTCCCGCCGCTTGCTGACCAATTCGGCGGCCAGTCCCGGGTCATATCCGGCGCGTTTCAAGGTCAGACGCAAACCCGTTTCGCCGACAAAGTTCACATTGCATTGGCCGGTAAACTCGAATAACGGCTTAATTCGGTCCAGGGTTTGGAGGGTGACCGACGGCAATTGTAACAACTGTTCCATATTTTCAAAACGGTTTTTCGAGCGATAGGCGCTAAAATCTTCTGCCATCCGTTCCGCCAGCCGCCGTTCAATACCATACGATAACATCAGGTTTTCAAATTGTTCCCGCGTCAACGTATTCGGGTTAAACCGCCCGTAAACCGTACAGTGCGGCGCTATCATTTCATAAAGGCCATCCCCGTTTTTCAGCTGTTTCAATTCTTCCAGGGACGCCAAAAAGCCGTTCCTGGGCAGATAACCTGGGCTCAAACTCTGGTAATGCTCTTTTTCAGCCCCTTCCATCCGCGGGTCATCGTCCGGATCGATCCAGTCAAGCAATATATCGATGTCGCTTTTATCTTCCAATAATAATTCCCAGGTTTCGGCCCCAAGCAAGTTAATGTTGGGCTTACTGCCCTCGTCTTCGATGATGAGCCGTACCTGATATCCGTCCCGCTCAAAAACGCTCACGCCGGTCTTTCCATACCATGCTTCATCCGGCGTATCGTATGCATTGTCATCCGCCAGAAGTAGATCCAGGCGTTCATTTAAAACAGCGGTTGCCAATTGACGGGCACCCAGATCCCTTTCCAGCGAAGCCATCACCGCCCACTCCACTTCCGCGCGGTAGACTAAAAAAGCGGCAATGGCACTTAAGATGCCAATGGCCCAGATCACCAAGATCATCGTCGAACCGCGGTTATCGTTCCAATTTATCATCGGCGTTCCTCAATCGTATCCGGTTTAATCGAAAACACCAAATCCCCCAACTTACCGGCCCGGGTCGTCAACGAAACCCGAACCAATGCGGGAATATCCGCTTTTTGGGCCGGATGCCATTGCGGCGTCCAATTTTGGGTGAGCGGGTCGAAATATTCAAAACGTAACGCTTCGACGTCCTTAAATAACACTTTCTCCACAGGGGATCCTCCGTAGAAATTCCGGGCAAAAAGCAATTGGCGCTTGTCCACATCGAACCGGTATGTCGTCCGGTATAATCCGTCCGAAGACTCACGCCAGAACGTCATGGATTCGCCGTCTCCTTCAAAAGCGTTCTCCGGTAAAAATGGGTTGCTGCAAAGAGTGTCCAATTCATTGTGGAGCGTCCGATAGATAAAATTCAAATGATGCTGCCGCTCATAAACCCGGTTGCTCCGGGCATAAAAAGAGACCCCGTTGTATAAAAACTCGGACATCACCGCCAGCACCAGGCCGATAAGGGTCAATGACACCAGCACCTCCGCCAGGGTGAAACCGCTTTCACCGGAGCCGCCGGTAAGCCTTAAATTCTCGTTGATATGTCGCGCCATTGCCATCACCCCATTGGACCGTCAAAACGATCAATTCTCGGCCGTTTCCGTCCGTCTCTTCCCGGGCGGCCCATCGATAACGTTGATAGGGCACCGGAAAGACACCGGCATCCAAGGGTTCGCTGCCCTCCTGAAGCTCCGCCAGTTTGCTGCCGCCCAAAACGGCCGCAGTAACGCGCCCTTCGACGGACTTCTGCAGATGGACAGCTTGTTGATATGAAAACGCCAACACTGCCGTTGCCGTCCCGGCCAGGATCAGCGCCAACAACACTTCCAACAGTGAAAAACCGGATTCGCCTCGGTTATTTCCGTTCATAACGCCATTCCATCGTCCCATCGTCATTGATACGCATCACTCCGCGAAAACGCAAGGTTTCCCAACCCCATTCCCCGGCCGAGCAACTTCCGTCCGGATTGAATGTCAAATTTGCACCCGACCGGGTCACCGTCGCGTTAGATTCCGTCTCCTCTCCTTGTTCAGGGATGGTCCAGGTAAAATTGTAATTTTGAAAGGAACGCCGAATTTCGGCTTCCCCGATCTCAAAGGAATAGCCGTAACCGTCAAATGTTACGGTATGATTCATCTTGCCGGCCATGGCTTCCCGCTGCAACTTTTCCCAATCATTGCGGATGGTATCTTCGATTTTCCCGATGGCCAGCTTCTCTTCATTCCGGAAAAAAGCCGGAAAAGCCAGGGTCCCGATGAAACCCATCAATATCAAGACGACCAAAATTTCGAGCAAGGTGTAGCCGGCTTGGCCTTTACCAATTGCCGATATCGGCTGCATCACCGGTCCCGCCTTCTTTTTTGTCGCTGCCTAACGTATATAAATCATATTTATCCGGATTATGAATACCCGGGCACCGGTAGATCAATTCGGCACCCCACGGATCCTTCGGAATCTGTTTGTCCTCCAGATACGGCCCGTTCCAATTTTCAGGAATCGGAGGAATGGTCGGTTTCTCAATCAATGCCTGAAGCCCCTGTTCCGTCGTTGGATAACAGGAATTATCCAGATAATAGGCATTAAGCACGCTTTTCATCGCGTTAATTTGGGCCCGTGCCGTCTTCACCTGGCCGCTTTGCAACTGTTTTATCACATTCGGCGCGACCAAGGTTAATATCGCAGCTAAAAGCGTCAACACCGCCAATATCTCTAACAAGGTATAACCGGATTCCGTTGCGTAGATTTTCTTTAAACGCATCAGTGTTCCTCCTGTTCGAAATGGAATCTCACTATAACCATTAACCCATGAAAAGAAGCCATTCGTTATCCATCATTAAAAAATACTGTTTACCGTGCACTGTAAACCGTGAACCATGTACTAGATTCCCATTTGAGAATTGAGATCCATAATCGGCAGCAAAATGGCAGCGGCTAAAATCCCGATCACCGTGACCATAATAAGAATTAAAACCGGTTCAAAGACAGACAAAAACAGCCCTAAACTTTGCTTAACCTCGGCTTCATACGTTTTACCGACTTGAGCCAGCATCTCGCCGAGATTGCCGCTTTCCTCCCCGACCCCGATCATCTCCAGTGCCAGCACAGGAAAGATCTTTTGGTCAGCCAAGCTTTTGACCAGGGAGCCACCTTGCCGTATTCCGGTGACGGCCGCTTCCAGCCCTAGGCTCACCGCCTGATTGCCCGATACTTCCGCCGCCATCGTCAAACCGGACAAGAGCGGCACTCCGCTGGTACACAGCATACTCAACGTCATGCTGACCCGAGCCACCGCGATTTTCAAGAGAATTCCCCCCACATACGGTATGCGGAGTTTCAACTGATCCCAACGGAGCCGCCCTTCCGGCGAACCAGTCCATTGTCGGAAGGCGATGACCATGCCCATGAACAGCAAGGGCAATACCCACCAGCCGTATTGGAAGAAACGGCCGACAACCATGACGATTTGAGTCACCAGGGGCAACCCGGATTCCATCTCTGCAAAAATGGTTTGAAACTTGGGGATCACCACTCCAACATAGAGTAATAAAACAAAAACGGTGGCCCCGGCCAAAATCATCGGATAAATCAGGCTGCTGACGATGAAATTCTTCAGATTGACCTGTTCCTCTTCATACTCCGCCAGGCGTCCCGTAATTTTCTGCAAAATTCCTCCGCTTTCTCCGGCCCGAATCAGATTGACGTAAACGCCCGGAAAATAGCGGGGATATCGTTCTAACGCATTGGAAAACGAATGGCCCTCCAAAATTAATTGATAGATTTGCCCCAAAACATCTTGAAAATCGCTTGGCCGCAACAAACGATGAATGATGGCCAAAGCTTTCTCCAACGAAATACCGGAATTGAGCAGACTGGAAAGCTGCCGGGTGAAATAAAGCCGTTCTTTTGCGGAAAACCGGTAAAATTTTATCTGGGACGTGAATCGGGATTCGCCTTTGATTTCCAGCGGCACTTTGCCCCTCGCCTTCAAGGCAGCCGCCAACTCCTCCCGGCTGGCCGCTTCTTCCCGCCCGGTTTCGATCCGGCCGGCGGCATCTGCAACTTTATATGAAAATTGCACAGTGCTCCTCCTTATTCCCTTGTAACCCGCATAATTTCACTCAACGTCGTCAGCCCGCTCCGGACTTTTTCCAACCCGTCAGCACGCAGCGGCACCATGCCGTGGCGTAGGGCTGCTTCTCTCAGTTTTCCGGTATTGGCCCGTTCCATAATCAACCGTTCCATCTCTTCATTGGAGATCAACAGTTCAAAAATGCCGATTTGTCCGCGATACCCGATATTGTTGCATTGTTCGCAACCGATTCCCCGTTTAAACTGACAATCTTCGGGCTGCTCCACCAGTTCCAGCTCGCTGGCTGACGGTTGATACGAAACGGTGCAAAACGGACAAATCCGGCGGACCAACCGCTGGGCTAAAACGCCCTGCACCGTTGAAGCCACCAAAAACTCTTCGATCCCCATATCGATCAAACGAGTGAATGCGCTGGGCGCGTCATTAGTATGTAATGTGGCAAACACCAGATGGCCGGTGAGCGCCGACTGAATGGCCACTTCCGCCGTTTCCCGATCCCGGATTTCCCCGACTAATATCACATCCGGATCATGCCGGACTACGGTTCGCAACCCCTGGGCAAAAGAAAAATTGAGCTTGGGGTTCAACTGTATCTGATTTACCCCTTGCAACTGATATTCAACCGGATCCTCAATGGTGATAATCTTCCGGGTCGGTTCATTCAGCATTTGCAACGCTGCATATAACGTCGTGGTTTTCCCGCTTCCGGTCGGCCCGGTAACCAGCACCATGCCGTGGGGCTTTTGGATTAATTCTCGAAACTGTTGAAGGTTGGCAGGAGAAAAGCCGAGCTGTTCCAGGCCAAGAAGGATACTCTCCCGATTCAAAATTCTCAGAACGATTTCTTCCCCGTACAATGTGGGCATCACGGCTGCCCGGATATCGATCTCCCGTGCCTCCAGCCGAATCTTAATCCGTCCGTCCTGCGGAATGCGACGTTCCGTAATGTCCATGCCGGCCATCAATTTAATGCGCGAGGTCACCGCCGGATAAAGCGGTTTCGGCGGAGGCTGGACCTCCTGTAAAACACCGTCGATCCGGTACCGCAACCGGATATGGTTTTCGAAGGGTTCCAGATGAATATCGCTGGCCCCGGCTTTAACCGCTCCCGAGATAATGGTGTTCACCAACCGAATAATCGGTGCTTCGTTGGCCAGGGATTCGGGAGAAACGGCCTGAGCCGAAAGGTCACTGGAAGCATAATATTGGGTCAGCTCATCTTCTTGAAAGTCTTCTAAAACCGTCGCCACCGATTCCAGCGATGTCTCATAATATTTTTTAAAAGCTTCGTTAAAGTCGCCGGTAGTAATCAAAGCAAGTTTTATATCATACCCCGAATTTTCCCGCAATTGGTCAAACAGCTCCAACCGGAGCGGCCGGTCCGTTGCCACGGTTAATCGGTTTCCGTCAAGCCGAACCGGTATGGCACGGGCCTTCTCAACCTGCTTGGGGCCAAGCAAGCGGAGGACTTCTTCATCCAGGGAAAGTTCAACCAGACGGTAAAACGGCCAATGCAGAAAAATACCGAGCGCCTTCATAAACTGTTCTTCCGAGATAATGCCGGATTTTAGCAAAACCTCATCTGCCATGTGCTGCTCGCGATTTATGACGGCTAGCAAATGCATTGCCTGGTTTTCATCGATAAAGCCTTCTTTCAGGCAAATCTCTATAAGTTTATCTATCATTTTCTCCACTTCCAATAATGTTTTAAAAATTCGTTAAAACCATTTATTTTCCTGCAATGATTTGGAAAAGTCCAAATCTAACAGCTTCATTAAAAAAGTACCTCATGGAAGAGGTACTTTTTAAACCAATCCGTCATTTTAAATCCAGACTATTGATAAGTGATCACCAGATCGTCGATGGTCACTACGGCCGAACTTTCAGTCCGAATTTGAATGAACGACGTGGCCGTACCCACGGACGAGCTGATAGTTACTGTTTGTCCGGCCTTCAAGGAACTTAAGGCGCTGGAGTATATCTTGGAATTACTTCCATGGATCGAAGAGCCCCCTGAAGTTGTGTTATTGTCCACATACACGATCAATTGTTTGCTGGTGCTGCCGGAAACGGCCGTAACCTTAAACGAAATTACATACGGCCTGCTTAAATCCAATTCGCCGGTGGTTGTCTTGTCTGAAGAGGAGGTTGACACGGTCGGCGTTTTATTTCCGATGGTAAACCGCCCGCCGTCCAGGACCACCGCTCCGTTGGACACCGTGATCGTTCCACCCAATTTATAATACATAGGCGTACTGGAATTGCTGGCTAAGGATTTATACCCGGCTGTAAACAGCGTGTTGGTGGTGGCACTGTTAAAGTTATCGCTGAATATCGTGGAAGATGTGGACCCCGTTGGTACCGCGCTGACTTGAGACGAGTTAGAACTTTCTCCCGCACTGTTCACCGCAGATACCACATAGTAGTACCGGGTTCCGTTGGTCAGGCCCGTATCGGTATAGCTGGTCGAGGTCAGACCCGCCTTGATCGTCGTATACGGCCCGCCACTGACGGTGGCCCGCTTCACATTATAGCTGGTGGCTCCGGAAGAGGCAGACCAGGTCAACGTTACCTGGGCATTGCCTGCTGTAGCGGTAAGATTGGTCGGCGCTGACGGGACACTCATCGAGGCCACCGGAACCGCGCTGACTTCATACGAATTGCCGCTTTCTCCGGCACTGTTCACGGCGGATACCACATAATAGTACCGGGTTCCGTTGGTCAGGCCCGTATCGGTATAACTGGTCGAGGTCAGACCCGTCTTGATCGTCGTATACGGTCCGCCACTGACGGTGGCCCGTTTCACATTATAGCTGGTGGCTCCGGAAGAGGCAGACCAAGTCAACGTTACCTGGGCATTGCCTGCACTGGCCGTGACGCTGCTGGGCGCGGACGGCGCATTGACCGTCTGTTGATCCGGCTTATAATTTAGAATCGCTGTTTTCAACGCCGTATTGACGTCGGAATCCGTATCATCGGCAGCGGTAAAGGTCCACTTGAAGTCACCGCCGTTGACCCTTCCGGCATAGGTTGTAACCACGTTCACAACCTCGCTCGGCGCATGGGGCGTATACGAATACATGGTGGATGCCGTATCAAAGTTGTTATACGTATTGCCGCCGCTCACCGTCCGATAAGTGCTGGGAACCTGTTCATTTCGGGACGTGGCCAAATACGCATCAAATTGGGTCGAGTCGGACGTATGATACACCAACCGGGTAGCGCCTATCACCGTATTATTGTAAGCTTTGATCATCCCGCCCGGTTCACTGGAGAAGGTCCCTTTACTTCCTCCGTAAATA
>JAKOSX010000292.1 GCA_029776595.1 Bacillota bacterium
GATAACTTAAGTGTTAGGTTGATTTCCTGTTTACTCGGACGGCAACCGGTGGAAATCAAGGAATGATTTGAAAAATATTAAATAATACTGTATAATTATTCAAACAGTAAATCTGCGATTTGGCAGATGGAAAAGTAGGTGCTGAAATGATTACATTCCGGAAAGCCAAAATGGCTGATGTGGAGGATTTGCATGCGTTAATTAATGATTTTGCCGAGAAAGGCGTCATGTTGGCCCGGTCCCGCAATACGCTTTATGAAACGATTCGGGAATTTACCGTAGTTGAAGATGAAGGAAAAGTGGTAGGGGCCGGCGCGTTGCATATTATCTGGGAAGATCTGGCCGAGATTCGGGCTTTGGCCATTCGTAACGAATATCAGCGCAAAGGCATTGGCAAAAAATTAATCGATGAATTGATAAAAGAAGCTATTGAACTTGGAATTCATAAGGTTTTTGCTCTTACCTATCAAGTTGATTTCTTTAAAAGTTGCGGTTTCACGGAAGTTTCCAAGGACGAAATGCCCCATAAAGTGTGGAAGGAATGTATTAATTGTCCCAAATTCCCCAACTGTGACGAAGTAGCGGTCATTAAAAAGCTGGGGTAAGGCTTGGGAAGTTCACAAGTACATGGGACACAGTGTACAGGCTTGTTCACCTGAAATATCTGTGAACTGTGCGCTGTGTACTGTGTACTCTTATCAACGCTCAGTTCGCTCCGCACTTATTAACTGTCAACTGCTCTATGGTCAACTGGCAACTATTTTTTGTCTTTTTTCGCCTTAAATCCCTGACAGGGGAGGCCGGAGGCTTTTTCTACTTCGTAAGAAGGCCGGTTTTTGGCCTTTATGGTAAAAAACCGGCATCCGTTGGGAAAATGGGGATCCCAGGTGATGTAGAAATAGACGCATTGAAAACAGTTGAGCTTGGGCGGGCTCATGACGGATGATCCCCTTCACTTGATGGGCAGGTAAAGGTGATGGTAAAGGTACTGCCTTTGCCCGGCTGACTTTGGACGGAAATCGTGCCGCCTAATGCTTCGACCAATTCTTTGACGATGGTTAAGCCCAGCCCAAAGCCGCCGCTTTCCCGGTTGCGGGATTGGTCGGTCCGGTAAAAACGTTCGAAGATGTAAGGCAAATCAGTTTCGGAGATGCCGATTCCGGTGTCGGCAACCTCGATGTGGACGTTGTCGGGGGTGTGGGAAAGAGTGACGGTGACTTGGCCTCCCGGTGCCGTGTACTTATGGGCATTGGACAGTAAATTGTCCATGATTTTATTGAGGCTTTTACGGTCTCCGGTCAGTTGAACCGGCCCGGTGGAAACGAATTGAAGGTTTAACCCTTTCTCCGCAAACAGCGGAGTTTTTTTATTGATAAGAACGGACAGAAATTCCTCCAGGTCAATGGGTTCAAGAGTGAAACGGTGGATGGCCTGATCGGCCTGGGCGATTTCCTGTAAATCTTCAACCAGGCCGCTTAGGCGTTTAACTTCGTCCAACAATGATTCCAGATTGTCATTGGAGGCAGGAATGACGTCATCGATCATCCCTTCCAGATGGCTTTGGATGGTGGCCAACGGCGTGCGCAGATCATGGGCGACGTTGGCGGTCATTTGTTGGCGTAATGTCTGGACGTATTTTAAACTGTCGGCCAATGTATTGAGGCTTTCGCCCAGTTGACCCAGTTCATCCCGGGGAAGATCGCGGACCCGGGTATCCAGATTTCCTTTGGCCATGGCTTTGGCTGTCCGATTCATGGCCCGGATCGGATTGGCGAGCCTGCGGCCAAAGAGGATGGCCACAACAAATGAGATCAAGCCGGTGACGATGATGGAGAGCAGGATGGAACGGTTGATGGTACGCCGGAAAAGGACGTTTTGCTGAGTTAAGACATTTTCCATCGGGCTTTTCCCGAAATATGCCGTGCCCACGGTCTTTTCCCCGATGACGATAGGGCGTGGCTTCAGCAGGTCCGGACGCTGGTTGCGGCGGAGCATGCCCATACGGGTATAAAGCACGACGTTTCCGTCGGCGTCCGTGATATAGAAGAGCCGTTCCAGGAAAAAGTCGCGGCCCATGCCCAATAGGGTGGGATGTTGGGGCCAGCCTCCGTTTTCCAGGTAAATTTGGGCCAGGATATTGATGACCTGGTTTTCCCGGGCGGTCTCGACGCGGGACAGATATTTTTGAAATTGCCGGTTTAAGGAAAAGTTAATGAATAATCCGGATATCAGAATGCTGCCGAACGAGATCAGAATGATGATCAACGTTATTTTTCGGGTGATGGGCGATTTCAATCCCGTTCTCCTCCAAACTTGTACCCGACGCCGAATACGGTCAGAATGAACCGGGGTTCTTCCGGATGGGGTTCGATCTTTTGGCGTAGGTTTTTCACATGGCTGTCGATGGTCCGATCATAGCCGCTATATTGATAACCTTGCACTTTCTCCACCAATTGGCTGCGCGAGAATACCTGGCCGGGATTGCGGCAAAGACAAAGCAGGATTTTATATTCAGTCGGCGTTAAACTGACGGCTTCTCCGTCGCGAAAAACTTCGTGTTTGAC
>JAKOSX010000293.1 GCA_029776595.1 Bacillota bacterium
AGTCCATGCTTTCCCTGTCGGCGATGATTCTTAAAATCCAGGGTGACGGCGATTATGAAAAGGCCGGTGCACTGATTTCCGAAAAAGGGATCATCCTGGAAGAACTGCAGCAAGATCTGGATAAAATTGCCACCGCCGGAATTCCTAGGGATATATTCTTTGAACAGGGACCCGATCTCCTGGGCCTTCGGGATTTCACCCCTTGAAATCCGGTTCGCGGATCTGGATTGACGCATTTTTCTGCTTTAACTTTTTATTAACACAAGTGAAGAGCAACTTGTCTTAAAATTGCGGCATGAATCTTTGGCGAAAAATCACCGCAGTTATCCTGATTTTTCCGTTTCTTCTATCGGTGACAGGTGTACTGGTGCTTCGTACCCAATGTTCGTGTACCGGCAGGCAGGCGGTGGGTATTTACATCATGCCGGAGAGTTGTGAGTCGTTGCTGGCTTCCCACCAACATCTCTTTGAATGTCATTCCGCTGACCTGAATGCCTCCTCCCCGGACACAATGGAGGAATGCACCTGTGAATCACACCGTGATTGCGGTTGCAACTCGCCCGATGTGCAGTTTTTTAAATTGAAGAACCACTTTACCGATAAAAAGGGCTCATCTGTTGAAATTGACTTAACTCCGGTAACGCTCGCCCTGTTTATTCCCGCTCTGGCGGTGGTTCCTCCGGATACGGCAGGCCGGCAGAAACTCCCTGATCAAGCCTCGCCGCCACCCCTGATTCATCGTGACGGAATCCTCCACCTTTATTGCCAACCCAAAATCCCGGATCTCATTTGATTTAAGCCGTTTCATTACCAGGTTTGAAATTCTTAAATCATTAATAATGAGATCTTTATTAGTCTTTACTTGCATTTTGTTACAGCCGTTGATCTCGATATCCCAGGAGATCACCGGAGTAGTATCGGGATTGGATGACGGAAAAGTCCGCACGCTTCCCGGAGTAAATAATTACTGGGAGGATAGCCACCAGGGGACGGTATCCGACGGGGATGGCCGCTTCACCCTCAAGCAGAAGAGTGGTCAGCACATGCTGGTTTTCAGTTTTGTGGGGTACGAAACCCGGGTGGTCCATGTCAACGGCAATGGTCCCCTACAGGTGATTCTGGAACCCAACCTGGAGATCGGAGAAGTGGTGGTCACTGAGAAGGACCGCGTCAGTTATCTTTCTACGATTGATCCGATTCACACCGAGAGGATCGGAGGGGCTGAGTTACACAAGGCGGCGTGCTGCAGCCTGGCCGAGAGTTTTGAAACCAACCCGTCGGTCGATGTGAGTTACAACGATGCCATTACGGGTGCCAAACAGATACGTTTGCTGGGGCTGGACGGGATCTATTCCCAGTTGCAAACCGAAAACATCGCCAATTTCCGGGGGCTTGCAACCAATTTCGGACTTACCTATATTCCCGGACCTTGGATGGAGATGATCCAGGTATCTAAAGGGGCTGCTTCGGTGGTCAACGGGTACGGTTCGATTACCGGACAGATCAATGTGGATTTCAAAAAGCCGGACAGCCAGGAGAAACTGCATCTCAATCTCTTCGGATCGGCCGACGGGAAGCTGGAATTCAATGGGAACGGGAACATCAGGTTGTTCCGGGACAAGCTGACGACGGGGATTTTTCTTCATGCCGAAAATCTGAGCAACCGGATAGACCACAACCATGATGGTTTTCTCGACCATCCCCTAAACGACCAGTATCACCTCTACAATGTCTGGAAGTACAACAACCACAAAGGATTCATGATCCACGGGGCGTTTCGATTACTCAGCGATGACCGGTACGGGGGATCGGTGGATTTCATCCGGAAAGTACCGGCTTCCGGCCAAAGTGCCTATAAGACGGGTATCGAAAACATTCTGG
>JAKOSX010000294.1 GCA_029776595.1 Bacillota bacterium
CGGTCACCAACTGACCGATGAATTTCCCTAGACTCTCCACCAGCCCGGTAAAGGGTTGAATGGCTGCCCGCACCTCCGGTTTCAAGGCGGGAAGGTTTACCGCATTTTTAAAGGACTCGCCTTTCAACACTTTAATGACTTCCACCGCCACGTCAATGGCCACGTTTTCCTGGGCTTCAACGGTGGAAGCGCCCAAATGCGGGGTGACGATAACTTGCGGCAGGTCAATCAGGGTCCGGTCCGTCGGCGGCTCTTCCGGATAGACGTCCAAAGCCACTCCGGCCACATGCCCGGACTTGACCGCCTCCGCCAGAGCCTTCTCATCATAGATGCCGCCCCGGGCACAGTTGACCAAACGCACTCCTTTTTTCATCCGGGCGAATTCTTTGGCCCCGAATAACCCTTTGGTTTCCGGAGTAAGCGGCGTATGGACCGTGATAAAGTCCGACTGGGTAATGATGGTATCCAAATCCACTAAGTTCACTCCCAGGCTTTCAGCCCGTTCCGTGGTGAAGAAGGGATCATAGGCATTAACCGTCATCCCCATGGCCAACATCCGTTTGGCCACTTCAGTCCCAATCCGGCCCATCCCGACGATTCCCAACACTTTACGGTTGACTTCCACACCAACGTACTTTTTCCGGTCCCAAGCCCCGTTCTTCATGGAACCATGCGCCTGCGGGATATTCCTCGCCAAGGCCAGAATCATGGCAACGGTCAGTTCTGCGGTGGAGATAGTATTCCCGTCAGGGGCGTTTAAAACGATAATCCCCTTTTTCGTCGCCGCTTCCACATCCACATTGTCGACTCCGACGCCGGCCCGGCCAATCACTTTCAAATTATCGGCAGCTGCAATGATTTCCGCCGTGACCTTCGTTTGACTCCGGACAATCAGGGCATCATAGTTTTTAATCTTTTCCTTCAGTTCCTCCGGAGTATGATCGGTCTTAACGTCCACCTCAAATCCAGCCTCTTTGAAGAGCTCAATTCCGGCTGCAGTGATGGGATCACTCACTAAAATTCGCGCCATAATAAAGACACCTCTTTCTTAAAGTATCATGATATTAAAAATTAAAGGCCTCTCGTCATGGTTAGGGACGAAAGGCCGTGGTACCACCCTATTTTCCGATTCGAATTTAAACGGAATCGGAATCTTTAGCCAGCGATAACGGACTGAACCGGTTGAACTTACTGTATCGGCTATTGACAGCCGATAGTTCTTTCAACAGCTCCGAGGGGGATTCATCAGTTCCGGCATCGGCTCGCAGCACCCGCCGACTCTCTTGGCCTTTCTGCTGACTACTGGTCCTCATCATCGCATTCCGTATATATTGATTAAAATTATATCTTTATTTGGCGCAATTTGTCAAGATTTCCAACGAACCTATTTACTACATAATCTCGTTACCGTTTTCATCCACCCGACGTATCTTCTCTTCCTTACCGGTGGTGGCGTTGTAATAGATTAAGAACCGATCGCTCCCCTGGGTCCCGGCAACTTCATAGCAGGTGACTTTATTGTACATCTCATCCAATACCTGAGCCAGCTGAATCCGTTCCACCTTCAACCGGGGGCTGATAAGCTGCTGTAGCCGTTCCCGGGTGATCTTGGGTTTGATCTCCGTGGCCGTCGCAGTCGCCGGCTCATAAAAGGTTAAGTAATTGATGGCGTCACAGCCCAAGATATCCCCATTATCCTGGGCGACCTGCACCTTGATCATCTCCGGGTAATAGAGGACGCCGTTCCGTTCCGGCACCAAGGTACACGTAGCAATATTTTCATAGCTTTCCTTGCTGACCGTCTTCATATTGGGATACCCGTTCCGTTCACAGAAAGCTTCCGCTTTGGCGGCACATTCCGCCAGAGACAATTGGGCCTCTTCCACCGTACGGTTGCCTAAAATCCAGGCGACATGCCCGCCCTTTTGACTGATGCTACACCGTAAATCCTTTTCCGGATTCTTAGGATCGCTGACTAAAAACATATAACTGGGGAACCCGCCTTTGATGGTCCGTTCATATTTAATGGTGGCATTTTGATAGTCCGGGCCTAAAAACTTGCGGAGCCTCTCTTTACACTGTTCCGGCGTGAGCTTCGGTCCGGTCAACCCGGTGGGTTTCGGCTCAAAGTCCAGATTATTCCCTTCAAACTCCACGTCTGGCACGCGGCGCAGTCCGTCTTCCAGCATTAAAAAGGATTTGGTGACCTTATTGTTGCTCAAACCATTGGCCAGGCCTGTGGCAGCCGCCGTCCCTACCCGGGCTACTTCCAGCCAGTTGGCCCGTTCGTTAAAGAAGTTTTGCTGCAAATCCATCAATTGTTTGGTTACCAAGCGGCATTGATCCCTGAACTTTAGTAAGGTCTCCCACTCTTTGTCGTCGATCTCTGTCCCTTTAATCAGTTTTTCCTGCGCCGTATTAAAACAGAAGGTACTGGCTTTGGCCAAAAACATCTTGGTCTTCGAGAGGTCCAACGATGTCAATAGCAACTGCCCCAAGTTCTCCTGGCAGGCATTGGCTTCCCGCCAAACATTGGTCAACAGACGCATCGTCTGGGGAAACGACGCAGCCACCAATGATTTAGTCAATTCGGTCTCCATATTACTGGCATGAGCCGCCAATTCTTCAAATGCCCGTTGATATTGGTTTTCGGCATTGATCTCCCATTGCACCCGTTTTTGGTATTGATAATATCCCCAACCGCATGCTGCCAGCAAACCAATGACCAATATGGGAACAAGTACTCGCTGTCTCAGTCTATCCATCCTTTCTTGGA